>NZ_NFJQ01000008.1 GCF_002159945.1 Cloacibacillus sp. An23
AAAACCAACCAGTTCAACCTAACGGCGCGGAGATACACCGAAAGCGACATCCGCAGGATGAAAGAAGACGGCAGCCACAAAATCTGGATAGGCGAACTGGAAGACAAATTCGGCAGCTATGGCAAGGTCATACTAGCGATAGTAAGGCTGGAACCGAAGGAACAGCGAGCGGTGATAGACACCTTCCTCATGAGCTGCAGGGTCATGGGACGGAATGTGGAGACGGAGTTTCTTAAACATATAGAGCATGACCTTAAAGAAGAAGGCATTAAAGAAATCATAGGCGAGTATGTGGAAACGGCTAAGAATAATGTCGTCAAAGATTTCTATTTACAGCGAATTGGATGGGAGACGACAAACGAGATTTCTGGCTCAATAGTGTCGTATACAAAAAAGATCAAAACTCTAGTATAGATATTGGCGAAGGGAAATATTTTTGTGCTATGCCTACTAAACTTTTGATGGTATCGACTGTAGCATCAACATTAAGTGCTTTTTTATTGCCGCACGTAAAATGTATGCAGCAGCAAGGGTGGATTGTGGACGGAGCTGCAAACGGCATTATTGGCAATGATAAATGCATCAGCACTTTTAACTCCGTTTACGATATAAAATGGAGCCGTAATCCGTTTGATGTTTTCCGCATGATTGAAGCAATGGATAGAATCCGAAGCATCGTGGAGGATGGTGGGTATGACGTTGTCCATGTCCATACTCCAATTGCTTCCGCAGTGACACGTTTTGCACTTAGGCATATGGTCAAGGCTAAACAGATAAAAATGATGTATACGGCTCACGGCTTCCACTTCTACAAAGGAGCGCCGCTGCTGAACTGGCTTGTGTACTATCCGATAGAAAAATATTTGTCACGTTATACAGATGTGTTGGTTACTATAAACAAAGAGGACTACGCTCGTGCCCAAAGAAAATTTTGTACTCCTGTTGTCTATTACATCCCAGGAATTGGTGTCGATATAGAGAAATTTAAACGATGTAAAGTCTCTAAGCATGATAAAAGAGTAGAACTAGGCATCCCGGATAATGCTTTTGTACTATTGTCAGTAGGAGAACTAGCTAATAGGAAAAACCAACGTGTTGTTATTAGGGCACTTGGTAAAATCAATGACCCAACAATTTTCTATGTGATTGCAGGTAAAGGTCCTCTTGAAAATGAATACATGAGATTGGCAATGCAAAATGGTATTGCAGACAATGTCATGCTCTTAGGCCATAGGTTAGATATTGACGAGATATGTAAAGTTGCTGATGTTTTTGTACATCCAAGCGTAAGAGAAGGACTTGGCATTGCCCCTTTGGAGAGTATGGCTGTAGGACTTCCGCTAATATCGTCGTATGTCAATGGTATAAAGGACTATACACAAGATGGTGTTACAGGATGCTGTATAAGCAATCCGCTAGATGTTGAAGCAATGGTGGCAGCGATACTAACCATGCGGGATAATATCGAATTTCGGAAGCGATGTGCTTTGAATAATATAGAGATTGCAAAAAGCTTTGATATGAAGTTCTCATTAAAAGCTATGAGTAATATATATTGCAGGCAAGTAGCAAAATAGCGAATCTTATTTTATATAGGTTTATCTATGAAGTGGTTAATCGATTTCGTAAAATGGTTGGAGGAAAAATTATTATGATAACGCCGAAGCAAATCGCAGATATAACTATGACCCCGAAAAAAAGAAAAGACTCTAAAAATAATTATTTTGCGTTCTATATAGGCAGACCATTATCGTATATATTGACCATACCGTTTTTGTATACAAATATTGCGCCTAATACTGTATCTGTACTTTCTGTAATTCCTAGTGTGGTTGGTTTTTTACTTATGGGATTAGGTGAAAATGTAGATACATTGCTACTAGGGTGGGTATGTTTTTTCTTGTGGAATCTATTGGACGGCGTAGATGGGAATATTGCACGGTATAAAAAACTATCTTCTCCAATCGGCAGTGTATATGATGCGATGGGAGGATATGCTGCAACAGTGCTTTCATTTTTTGCTTGGGGATGGGCTGCATCGCATAAAAATGGAATTATTGCTGATATTATTTTTATTCCACCGGAATTCTATATCGTAATTGGCGCTTTGTCTGGAATTTTTACTTTGTTCCCTAGACTGATAATGCATCGTGCAATTACATCATTAAAAAATGAAAAAGCACTATCGGGGTTAATGGACAAATCTGAGTATGGTATAGTTAAAACGATTGCGCTAAACATTACGTCAACATCAGGTTTTCTTCAGGTCTTTATGTTGGTTTCTATAATTTTCAACGCTATGGATCTATTTACATTGAGTTATTGTGCAATCAATTTTTTGATTATGGCTGTTGCATTAAAAAATATACTGACTATGAAAGTTTGAAAGGATATTCTCAATGAATGTAGCTGTAATTATAGCGGGTGGATCCGGGCACCGTATGGGACAAGATATTCCCAAACAATTTATCAATGTTTATGATAAGCCAGTATTGATATATACGCTGGAGGGATTTCAGCGTCATCCGTTAATTGACGTAATTGAAGTCGTTTGTCTTGACGGTTGGCACGGCGTATTATCAGCATATGCTAAACAATTTAATATTACAAAGCTTCAATGGATAGTCACTGGGGGAATAACAGGACAAGAGTCTATACGTAATGGGGTGTTTAATCTTGAGGACAAATGTGCCCCTGATGACATCGTTATCATCCATGACGGCATTCGCCCTCTTGTCGATGATGCAGTTTTAACCGATGTGATTATGAAATGTCGTCAGTATGGAAACGCTGTTACTTCAATGCCATACAATGAGCAGATTTTTATAATTGACGATGAAGTATCCACAATTAAGTATATTCCGCGAGAAACACTTCGCCGCGTCTCAACCCCGCAGGCCTATAAATTTGGATTGCTTGACGCGAAATATCATGAAGCGTTTGAAAAACAGATTGGAATACACGGCTCATCATACACAAATACGATGATGGCCGATCTGGGCGAAAGGCTGTATTTCGCTTCCGGGTCTGATAAAAATATTAAACTTACAACAAAAGATGATTTAGAACTGTTCAAAGCATATCTGAAATCGGACAAAGATAATTGGTTGAAGTAAAGAGGGATAGAGCGCAATGAGCAACGAACTGTTTGAAGATGATATCAGATATGTGGCGGAGCTGGATTTACCATGGAATGAATTAACAGACAAAGCAGTCTTGATTACTGGCGCAAGCGGTTTGATAGGCAGTTTTCTTGTCAATGTGCTTATGTACAAAAATAGATTTGATAAATTAGATTGTAATATTTATGCAATCGGCAGAAATAAAGAAAGAGCTGATAAAACATTTTGTGAATATCAAGAGGACGAACGCTTCCAATTTATAGCCCACGATATCAATGTCCCTATGGGTGCTATAGATATAAAAGACGCTGATTACGTACTGCATTTAGCGAGTAATACGCACCCCATAGCTTATGCAGAAGATCCAATAGGTACAATAACCGCTAACGTCATCGGCACGAATAATATGCTGGAATTTGCGGTGAATCATAACGCACGACGTTTGGTTTTTGCCTCTTCCAATGAAATCTACGGAGAAAATCGCGGAGACGCTGAATTCTTTGACGAGCGTTATTGCGGATATATAGACTGCAATACATTACGGGCCGGCTATCCCGAAAGTAAACGGTGTGGTGAGGCCTTATGTCAAGCATATATTAAACAAAAGGGACTTGACGCTGTAGTCGCAAGATTTACGCGTACATACGGCCCGACCATGCTAAGTTCTGATACAAAGGCAATAGCGCAATTCATAAAGAAAGCTGCTGCGCAAGAAAACATTGTATTAAAAAGCGATGGAAAACAGTTCTATTCCTATACATACGTAGCTGACGCGGTATCAGGACTTCTTACCGTTATGCTGCGTGGGAAATGCGGTGAGGCATATAATATAGCCGATAAGAGAGGAGACATCAGGTTAAAAGACTTGGCGGAGATGATAGCTGGCATTGCCGGTACGAATGTCGTCTTTGAACTGCCTGATGACAAAGAAAAGGCTGGCTATAGCACAGCGACGAAGGCTAGGTTGAACGGAGATAAGCTTAAAGCCCTTGGCTGGAATATGAGATATGACGTCTCTTCTGGCATGTGGAAGACTTTACGCTTTCTTATGATGAAATGACTTCAAGATATCGGCTTTACCACATAAACATCAAGTAATAATAGGTAATGTTTTTTTGTGTGCGTTTTTATATTGGGAGAAAAATGAGAGAAAACTTTTATCAAAAAATCTGGAATAAGATGGAAAAATTCCAATATGTCTCTTTTGATATATTTGACACCCTTATAAAGCGCAATGTTTCAACGCCAAGGGAAGTATTCAAACTTGTCGAAGAGAAATATAACCTGCTAAATCCAACAAAGCCACGGATGGCTTTTTATAAGCAAAGAATTGAAGCTGAGCGGAAAGCCGTATATCTTAGCGACTGGGAAGAAGTTACGTTTGACGCGATTTATGATCAAATGGAGATGAGCGAGGTAGAAAGAAAAACATTACAAGAACTGGAAATAGAAACTGAGTTACAGGTTTGTATACCTAATTATCCCATACAGGAAATATATAAGCGATGCGTTGTCGGAGGCAAGACCATTGTTATCACTTCTGATATGTATTTGCCACAATGGGCAATCTGTAAAATACTGACAAATTGTGGCTATGCTCATTATCATAGATTATATTTATCTTCAACAGTGGGCCTAAAAAAAATTACAGGGAATTTATTTAAATATGTTTTATCTGACATGCAGATCGATAAAAGCGAGCTTGTACATATAGGAGATAGCAAAAGAGCTGATATTTTTGCATGCATGAAGAAAGGGATAAAGAGCATCTATCTTTCACATACCGTAATCAATACAACGTTTATAAACCGTACAATGTTAGGTAACGCAAGCGAGCATTCTCCGTATATCTTCATAAATAATATGCTGTCCAAATATCATAGTAGATCTAAGCTGTTTCTATGGGGATATGAAGCATTAGGGCCTTTATTGCTGGGGTTTTGCCACTGGATACACAGCAAAGTCCACGAACAAAATATAGAACGGACGTTTTTTCTTGCTCGCGATATGTATCTTGTTGTACAAGTATACCAGCGACTGTACCCTGACGAGTCTGTCCAATATCTAGAAATTTCACGTAAAAGTTTGAGAAGAGCATATATATTGGAGAGCAATCAGATTCATTCTGTTTTTGACACTATGGGACGCAGAGAATATTCAATCGGCGCTGTATGTGACGCCATAGGTTTGGAGACAGGGGGCGTTGTTGAGGGCTGTGCAGCGTTAGGCGTAAATATAGCAGCATCTGACGAATTTACCAATAAAAATACCATTGTTTATGATGCGCTAAACTATGTAATTTTAGAGATGCTTAGGAAAGAAGGGGATTTATCCTTAGATTATCTGAAATCAATGGGGATGTCAGCAAACATAAAAATGGCGATAGTCGACGTAGGTTGGCACGGCACGCTGCAAAATATGCTGGAAAAAATACTTAGAACGAAAGTGATGGGAATGTACTTTGGAAATACTAAAAGAGCATCATTTAGCAAGATGGATACTTGCGGTTATTGGTTTGACACAGACGACGAACGTCTTGTCCTTTCGCAGCTTTCTATGATGTACATTCTTGAAGTAATGTTATTCCCTAAAATTGGAACGACATCTGGTTATGTATATGAAGAAAATCATATCATACCACTATACGCTAAATGTGAAATGGGCGATGGCTTTGAAAAGGTTGAAGAGTTCCAAATCGGGGCTATGCAGTTTATTGATGATTATATAAACAAGTCGCCTTACAAAAATCTGCCGTTCCTTAAAAACGATGCGGTTATGGCATATGAGAAATTAGCCTTTCAGCCTACGTTATACCAAGCTAAGATGTTATCTTCTTTGCCCTATGAAGATGGAGACATAAAGCCGTTAGCCTTGGAAAAAAATATATTTTATTATTTATTAAGGCCTCGCTCGCTGTTGAATGACTATAAGCAAGCAAGGTGGAAGCCCGGGTTTATTAAACAAGTGTTTCCATTCATTAAAAATCCGCATCAGTTGGATCTGCTTGTAAAAAATAGAAAGAATTAAAAATATACCCAAAGCAATTGCCGTTATAATGTAAAAATGTATATTTTATTTATTGTCTCTTTGTGTTTTATTTTTTATATATCATATATAGTTTTTGAAAAGGATATGTTCGCTCCGCCAGTGATGATGGTTCTTGTCTTTATGGCTTGTGCTTGCGTGCCCATGACAAGATACGAAGACTGGCGGCTTGCCGAGTATGGCGCCCAGTCGGTTTTGCTGTTGATCCTAGGAATAATATCTTTTTTATCAGGTAGCCTGCTTGCATATTGTATCTCACATTACAGATATAATAGTATCTTGTTAACACGAGCATCGGATATAAGAAAAAGAATTATTATAACATCTTGGGGATTTGCGCTTATGTTTGGTCTTGGCCTAGTTGAGATATTTATGCTGGCAGATTACATAAGAGCTACGGTCGTCAGTATGAATTTCCCCCATTCGTCACTTGGATCAATGTTATTCTCATACAGAGTGATTGACGTTAATAATCTTATCCCGAAAGAATTCGCTATGCCGAGCTATTTACGTTTATTACGTTATAGCGTAGAAGTGTTTTCTGCTTTTGCAGTATACGTTTTGCTACATAATTTTATTTTACAGTGCTATAAAAAATCTGATATGTGGCTTGTTCTAATAATATTACTTTGGCCTGTAAATTCGCTGCTTGTATCGGCGCGTGGGCATATTCTGAACTTATTGGCTGAGATTGTATATCTCATTTTTTTCTTCTATGGTGTCAAATATGGCTTTAATTTTCGTATTGCGATTCATGTTATAAGCAAGGGAGTAAAATTACTATTCGTTTTTTTTATTCTTTTCTTTGTATTTGCTATATTTCAAGGTAGAATTCATAGTGGCAACACGTTATTTAACAGTGCTACTGTCTACGCAGGTGGCGGGATTCGCGCTTTCGATCTTTTTGTGAAAGCACCGAAAGACAAAAATACCGGGATGCTCGGAAACGATGAGACACTGATGGGCATCGGCTCTTTTTTGAACATGCACCTTGGAATTGGGAAAAAACCACTGGGGCCTCTTGAATTTAGAAATATCGCAGGCAAGAATCTCGGTAATATTTACACCGCATTTAGAAGGTATTATAGTGATTTTGGAACGTTTGGTATTGTGTTTTTCTCTGCAATATTGGGGTTTATTATGAATTATATGTATATGAAAAGTAAGAATGCGTGCATTAAGGGAAAAACTGTGTTTGAAGTCTTGCTCTTTTCATGGATGTCGAGGTTTATCTTTTATATGCCGATTGAGGAATATTTTTATGGCAGTACCATTACACTAAGCGGTATATATAAAATTGTCTTATTGTATATATTATATCGAATATTTTCTGAAAAGAAGATTTTTATAAATGGCAGGGGTTGCATATGCAGCAGACATCATTAAGAAAAAATGCAATCCTTAATATCGTCTATCGTTTATCTAGCATAGTTTTTCCATTGATTACATATCCCTATGTTTCACGTGTATTGACAACCGAGAACATGGGACGCATATCATTTTTTAGTTCTTTATCTAATTATATGCTATTGATAGGTTCACTTGGCATATATACTTATGGTGTCCGTATTGTTGCACAAGCAAGAGATAGTCGACGTGATCTCTCAATCATTGTAAAGGAACTATTGATTCTCAACTCTGCAGTAACAGGTGTTACTCTTGCAGTTTTAATTTTTTTTGTAGTTTTTACGGAAAAATTTCAAAATAACATGTCTTTATTTGTCATAAGTTGTTTGCAGATTGCAATGGCACCTTTAGGCATCGAATGGCTATACGGAGGTCTTGAACAGTATGGATATATAGCGCGACGTGCTATTTCTCTAAAAATTGCTTCATTAATTTTAATTTTTATATTTGTTAAGGATAAAAACGATTATGTTATTTATGCTACAATCACGTGTATCGGGTATATTGCTAATTATCTATGTAATTTCATTCATTCAATGAAATTTATAGACTGGAACGTGAACACAAAGTGGCAATTTAAGCGTCATATAAACTCTGTCTTGGTACTTTTTGCATCAATGCTGGCAATCAATGTTTATACCAACGTGAATATTATTATGCTTGGAATTATATGCGGAAATCGTGCAGTGGGGCTATATGATATAGCAAGTAAAGGACAATTGGTTTTGCTTTCCCTGATAAACTCAGTTAGCTCCGTATTATTTCCGCGCCTTTCATATTATTTGATGACTAATGATATTAAGTCATATAATGCTGTACTTAACGAATCTGTATCTGTAATATTGAGCATCGCTATACCGATAGCAGCATTCTTTTCTTTAGAAGCAAGAAACATTATTTTAGTCTTGGGTGGAGAAGAATATCTTCCGGCAGCGAATTGTATGCGAATATTAGCGCCTATTTTGATAATCTCAGGATTTTCCAATATAACCGGCAACCAAATATTATTGCCGCATGGACATGATGGAGCATTTATGAAAGCTGTATCGGCAGGTGCATTGGTAGCAATTATGTTAAACTTGTTTTTTATGCCTAGATATTGTTTTCTTGGAGCGGCAATGGTTACTTTATTTGCAGAGTTTGTTCAGATGTCTATACAATTTATCTATTCAAGAAAATATCTTAGGAACAACGTTGATTTAAGCGAAATAATAAAAATAATATACTCAACATTTTTGTCCATCATACCTATATTTATTATGATGTTTTATTTTATCTATCATCCAATTATCAATTTAATAATACATTTTTGTATTTTTACAATATTGTATATTTTATTTGCCTTCCGCTTTAAGATGATTATTATAAAAGAATTATATGCTCGTTTTTCGCATATGGTCAATTAACTTGAAAGGCAAAATACAATGGGATCACATATCGAAGCCTTGCAATAATGCCTTATCAAGGAGGATCCTATAATGAACGACAAACTCATCGCCAAATGGCTGTGTCCGGCTCGTGTCAACACCCGTTCGCAAAAACATTTTCCTCCAGTACGATGCCCTGCATTTATACGGCTACTTGCTCCAGTATAGATTGATTGTATAGAACTGGGGCTGAAGTCGCCGTTTCTGTTTGCTGTCCACTCCTCCGAGTACTCTATCAGATGCATTGTGACTAGTCTCGTGTACGATCCCTCGGGTAATATCACTACGACGCTGCGCCTCCGGCGTATCTCCATGTTCAGCCGCCAAGCATGTTCGTAGACGATGTTTTTTCGTCTCTATAAGCGGAAAGGTGTAGTCGGAAGTGAATCTTCAAGCTCGTTTTCTAGGCAACTTATCGTTGGGGATATCTCTTCTTATATTTTACAACGAATCTGTCCGTCATTTTTCTTGCTTCCTATACGTCTGGCGCCAACCATATTTTTTTGAGTTCCGCTTTACATAGAGCTTGGGCGAGTATCCATTGTACTGGAACACAGGTGATCCGTCTAATTCTGATTCTCTTCTATGCAAGCAAGGTCAGCAAATTGCTTTTGCGAACGGTATTGTGTTCTATCCGTTCTGCCCCTATGTCGCAACTGAAACTTTCTTCTTTGATTTACTCTCTCTTTACGCAGAAAACGACATTTCCTATACTGTATTTGGCGTTTTGAATATAGTGCCGGGGAGAGCTGCCATGAGGGAAATTCTGGGATCTTATTTTAAATGGAAAATCGCCGTATTCTTATTGATGTTTGCGATAGTCACCGTCGTTACGGCAGTCAATTTCTTCTATGGAGAGCGCAGCGCTCTGACCGTATTTCCGGCAGCATCCGAGACTATAGATGTAAAATATCTACAGGTTTTTGAAGTGGTGGAGCCCGACATGGCTCTTGCCCGGGCGGGAAACGAACGCGACATCGTGTTTGACCGCGACGCGATAGACGTGCTCCTTGTGGGCGAAGGGGCCAACTATTACGATAAGCAGAGAATCGACGTCCCCGATGGCAAAAAAGTTCGGCGTGTGGGGACGTACAAAAAATACGGGAAAACCCTTCCGGCGGTTCGTATAGAATAGCCGGAGATAATTTTTGTAAGGACGTGTTTCAATGAGCGGCATTATAGATTCGTTAAACCCCAGACAGCGCGAGGCTGTGACATACTGCGACGGGCCGCAGGTCGTGCTTGCGGGGGCGGGGAGCGGCAAGACGAAGGTGCTCACGACGAAGATAGCCTATCTTGTGAAGGAGGTGGGCGTGAGGCCGTGGCGCATTCTCGCGCTGACTTTTACGAACAAGGCGGCGCGCGAGATGAAGAGCCGCGCCGAGGCGATGTTTGACGGCGAGCTCGGCGGGCTTGAGATTTCTACGTTTCATTCCTATGGGCTGCGTTTTCTGCACCGTTATCACGATGCGCTTGAGAAGCTCGGCTATCCGTACCCGTTCGTGATTTTCGACCGAGGCGACGCGAAGTCGGTCGTCAAGCGCGCGATGAACGACCTGAACATCGACCCGAAGAAGCTGAGTATAGCCGAGGCGCTCGACATGATATCGAAGGCCAAGACGAAGGCGAACCCAGTGTCGCGCGAGCCCAGTATTTCCGACCGCTGGCGCTCTCTTTACGACGCATACCAGAACGCGCTGAAAACGCAGGGGGCGCTTGATTTCGACGACCTGATGGTGCTGCCGCTGCATATCCTCGCGACCGACAAGGATGTGCTCGCGCACGAGCGCGAGCGGCTCGACTGGGTGCTCGTTGACGAGTATCAGGACGTGAATATGCCGCAGTATCTCCTGCTGCGCTGCCTCGTGGACGGCGGGCGCAAGATTATGGTCGTCGGCGACCCGGACCAGTCCATTTACGGCTGGCGCGGCGCGGAGATGTCGATGATTTTGAATTTCGAGCGCGACTTCAAGGGCTCGAAACTGACGATACTCGATCAGAACTACCGTTCGACTGGAAACATTCTCGACGGGGCGAACGGCGTCATACGCAACAACGACGACCGTCACCCAAAGGATCTGTGGACGGCGTCGGAGCGCGGGTGCAAAATTCAGGTGAAGCGCTTATCAGATAATGAAGACGAAAATGAATGGATTGCGACATGTATAGAGAAATTGCACGATGAAGGTTATCGTTATGGAGAAATGGCAATACTTTATCGTATAAATGCTATGAGTGCTGTTATGGAAAACTCCCTTCTGCGGCACTCAATCCCTCATAAAATTATACGCGGAGTAGCTTTTTATGAACGTCCTGAGGTAAAAGATGCTATTTCAATGTTACGTCTTGCAGTTAATCCGCTTGATGGAATTTCACTTGCGCGTGTTGCCAAAATACCAGCACGAGGTCTTGGTGAATCGAGTATAGCAAAACTCCAAGATGCAATGTCGAAAATGATTCATGAAAGCGCTGAAGAACTTTGGCGTGAAGTTGAGAGGACTGGTGCACGCCTTAAGAGTAAACCAGCGTTAGGTGCGAAGTCTCTGGCTTCAGATATGCTTGCTATTTTAGCAAATAAGAACAACACTGGTGATGCGATACGTGCAATATTGTACACAAATGGATATGAAAATTATTTGCATGATAAATATCATGATGACTGGGAAGAGCGTATCGAAAATGTCATGGAAATACTCTCTTTGATTACGCCTGAAAGTAATATTGTAGACGCATTGACAGAACTACCGTTGATGACAGACCAAGACTCTTCGGAAATGATTCAAGACTCTGTGAGTATGTTGACTCTGCATGCAGCTAAAGGACTTGAATATCCGGTTGTATTTATGGCTGGTATGGAAGAAGGAATTTTTCCAACTGCACGTGCTGTTGAAGGCGTTGGCGATATATCTGAAGAACGCCGCCTTTGTTATGTAGGCATGACACGAGCGAGGGAACGTTTATATATGAGTTGTGCAGCATCCCGTATGCTCTTTGGAGGCTGGCAGCATAATAGTATGTCTCGATTCTTAGGTGAAATTCCACAAGAGGTTAAAGAATTTACAGATGAAGCATGGGAGAAAAATAATGCCGACAATCGGTCTGACAGGCGACGTTGGCGCTGGTAAGAGTACGCTCTGCTCGGTCTGGCGCGAAATGGGCGCGAACGTCATAGACGCGGACACTGTCGCGCGCTCAATGTGGGACGTGCCCGAGGTGCGCGTCGAGGCCGAGAAGCGCTGGGGCGCTGGATTTTTCGACGAGCCGGACCACAGGACGCTCTGGGCTAAAATAGCTGCTAAAATATTCAACGACGCCGGAGAATATAAATTCGCCTCAGCGCTGATACATAAACGCACAGGCGAAGAACTGAAAAAACTGGCGCGCGAATCGAAAGGCTGGACGATAGTCGAAATCCCTCTGCTCTACGAGGGCGGCCACGATGAGTGGCTCGATTACGTCGTCTACGCCGCCGCGCCCTTCGACAAGCGCGTCGCGCGCAACGCGAAGCGCAACTGGGACGCCGGGGAGGTCGCGCGCCGCGAGGCGAAGCTGACGCCAAGCTATGAAAAGATGGCGAAGGCCGATTTCGTGCTCGTCAACGACGGCACGGAGGAAGAATGGAAGCAAAAGGCGCGCGAACTCGGCGAAAAGCTGAAAAAGCTATAAGCGCGTCAAAAGAAGCGGAGGCGAAGAAATTTCCGCTCCCGATCGAAACCGCAGTCAGAAGCGTCAATTTCCGCTCGCGCAGTATTTCCCCGCCCGCTTCATGCTTTCGATGCGGGCGGCTTCGTTTTCATAATCGCCTTCGCGGCGAACGTCTTTGTGTTTACGAAGTACGGAGTGAGGCTGGCGCGGCTCGTCGAAAGCAGGGGCGAAACGCGCTGCGGCTTTTGCGCTCTATCTGACGGCGCTGATTGCCGCCGTATGGCTTTTCGGGTATTTCCAGGTTCTGCCTGAGCTTACAAAACTGGCCTGACGTCGATTTAATGCTTGAAGCAAAAAATGCACGTCCCCACGCAAATCTCAGCGGGGCGCGCATTTTTTATAAATTTCAGCTTTCGTGCGCGACGCAGGCGACGTTGCCGTCAGCGTCGAAATATATCACCATTAGCTCGTCTGTGATTTCTGGATTGAAATTCAAGTCCATTATGAACCCTTGCTCGCCCGTTTTCGCGTCTGCAATGCTTCCGAAGCGGTCGACGCGGAGGTAGTCTGCCATCTCTGAAAACGACAGCGCCGTCGTGTCGTCCACTGGGAACAGCTTCGCCGTGTCCTCCGCCTCCAGCTCGTCGCGGTGAAATTCCATGAAATAGGCGACGGTTGCGTAGTCTTCGCTCTCTTCGTCCGCGAGCGTCTCTTTCAGAAATTTCTTCGCCGCTGCCTCAAGCTCGTCCACGCGGTCGAGCATCAGGGCGGCTCTTTCCATCGCCGCTTCGTCCGCGGTCAACGTCTCTTCCACGTCGAACCAGAACGGCTGTCCCGCTTCGCCCTTGCCGAGGAAAATCTCTTCGCCGGGGGTGTACTCGATGTCAGGGTATTTTTCGCTGTTCAGCTTCATCACGGTTTCTCCTTTGCTTTATGGATTCCCAGCTACATCATGCTTCAGAAGGTGCGCGTAACGTTCCGCCTCCTGTTGAGCGCCCAGACGAGGGCCGCGCCGATGACGGCTCCGGGGACGGAGCTTATCAGGAACGAACCGGAGAAGAAATAAAATCCGACGCTTTTGCCTATCGCGGGGCCGAGCAGCTTTGCGCCCACCCACGCGCCCACTATGCCAGTGCCGGCGGGCTCCGCGCAGGCGGCGGCTATCCTGTACTTTTCCGGTAGAGCGCGTGCCGCGAGGCCGACGAAGAGCGCGCCGAACATGCTGCCGGGGAAGGCGAAGAGGCTGCCCGTGCCGAGCAGGTTGCGGATGACGCTCGTCGTGAAGGCCGCGCCGACGGCCCACCACGGGCCGAGGACGATTCCGGCGAGGACGTTTATCGTGTGCTGGAACGGGAAGCATTTCGTCGGCCCCATCGGTATGGAGACGACGGATAGCACGACGCCAGCGGCCGCGAGCGCGCCCGCGAGCACGGCTTTTTTCAGAAGTATGTCGTTTTTGTCGTTTCTCATTTTTTCGCTTCTTTAATTAAAAATATTTGTTTATCTCGTTTATCAGAGCGCCGGCCGCGGCTTCGGGGTCTTCCGCGCGCATGACCGCGCCGGAGAGCGATATGCCGCTCGCGCCGCAGCCCGCGAGCTCGCGGACGTTGGACAGCTCTATGCCGCCTATCGCGACCGAGGGGATGCTTATCGCGGAGAGCGTATTTTTGATTCCGTCGGGTCCTATGACGACGGCGTCGCCCTTCGTCGCCGTGCCGAAGGCCGCGCCGCAGCCTACGTAGTCCGCGCCGAGCCGCTCGGCCTCGCGCGCTAGCTCCGGAGTGCGCGCCGTGCCTCCGATTATGAAGTCCGGCCCCGCGATCGCGCGGGCCGCGTCCACGGGAAGGTCTTTCTGCCCGAGGTGTACTCCGTCGGCGTGGGCGGCGAGCGCTATGTCGAGCCTGTCGTTGACGACGAAAAGCGCGCCGCGCTCCGCGCAGAGCTTTTTCAGAGCGAGCGCCGTCCCGTAGGTTTCGCGCCCCGTCCAGCTCTTTACTCGAAGCTGCACGGCCGTAGCGCCTCCCGCGAGCGCGGCGCGCGTCTTTTCTATAACGGCCTCCGGCGCGTCGCCCTCTCCGCATATCACGTAAAGGCGAAGCTTTTCCGCGAGTTTTTTTCTATCGTACATTTTTCTCTTCCTCCGAATGAAGCTCGGCGAGCCAATCCATGAAGGCCGTGCGGAACGAGTATGGGCCGGCCGAGGCGCTGTCCTTCTCGGCGAGCGCCGCGGCGCGCCGGAAGAGCTTCAGCGCGTGCAGCGAGGCTTCGAACGGAGCTTCGCGCGAGCAGAAGAGAGCCGTCGCGCTGCCGAGCGCGCATCCTATGCCGCTCGTCATGGCGAGCAGCTTCGAGCCGCCGCTTACCGTCTCGCTTTTTTCTCCGTCCGATATAAAATCGAGCTCGCCGGTGCAGTAGACCGCGGCTCGGTATTTTTTCGCGCACTCCGCGACTATCCCGGCCGCCCCAGCCTCGCCGCATTCGCTCGACACGCCGCGCGGGGCCGCGCCCTCGCCGCAGAGCGCCGCGATTTCGGAAAAATTCCCCTTTATGACGGAAAACTTTATTTCGGAGAGCAGCGCGTCCGCCGCCTCCGTGCGGAAGCGCGAGAAGCCGTAACCCACCGCGTCCATGACTATCGGACGTTCGTGCTCAGCCGCCGCGCGCGCCGCCGCGAGGTACAGCTCGCGCGCGCGGCCGGGCGGCGTGCCGATGTTTATCAGCAGGGCGTCGCAGGCCGCGGCGATTTCGGCCGCCTCTTCCGGCTGCGGCGACATTATCGAGACGCCGCCGAGCAGGGCCACGCAGTCCGCCTGGAGCTGCGCCGAGACGGTGTTCGTTATCTGATAGACCAGCGGCTTAGCCATTGATTATTTCTATCCACGGCATAGTCACAGCGTGGCCGAGGCATCCCGCTCCGTGGCCGGCCGTCACGCCGTAATGCAGCCCGGCGCGCAGGTAAAGCCGCGCGCGGCGCACTGCCTCGGCGAGTCCGCAGCCGGCCACGAGCTCCGCCGCTATCGCGGAGCTAAGAGTGCAGCCCGTGCCGTGGTTCGCGGTCGTGTCGATGCGCTTGTCCTCGAATAGCGTCATCTTCCCGTCCGCGTATAGCACGTCGGTGATAGTCTCCGGCTCGCCTCCGAGATGCCCGCCTTTGACGAGCACCGCGCCGCAGCCGAGCTTCGCTATCTGCGCCGCCGCATCCTTCATATCCTCGACGGTGCGCACGGCCGCGCCTGTCAGCTTCTCGGCTTCGGGCAGGTTCGGCGTCACAATCATAGCCATGGGGACGATTATGCTTTTCACCGCCTCCACAGCGTCCGCCTCGAGCAGAGAGTCTCCGCTCTGCGCGACCATCACTGGATCGACTACTATCTTTTTTATGCCGAGTTCGGCGAGCCCTTCCGCCGCGGCGCTGATGTCCGCGCGATTGCCGAGCATCCCCGTCTTCACGGCGTCGAGCGGGAAGTCGCGCCCGACCGCGAGTATCTGCGCCTTCACAATCTCCGGCGGCACGGAGTGTATGCCGCTCACGCCGAGCGAATTCTGCACCGTCACCGCAGTTATCGCCGACGTTCCGAATATCTTGAGCGCGGCGAAAGTTTTCAAATCCGCCTGTATGCCCGCGCCGCCGCCTGAATCGCTGCCGGCGACCGTCATCGCGACGCCTCTGTATATGCCCTGTCTCAAATCCGTTCCTCCTTATCAAAAAAGCCCCGCATCGTGCGCGGGGCGTAAAATCGTCATACAAAGCCTCGCTTCCTACGCCGGCGTTGACCGGATCAGGTCTGGGGTCGAAGTAGCCTTCCTCTCAGCTTTGCGCTCCCCCGGAGAGCCTTCAATAAATTATCTGCCCGCGCGGCGGCGCTGTCAACTTGACAAAGGCGGCGCGCGTTGCTACAAACTTCACGGAAAGGCGGGCTTGCTGTGAAACGTATGGAACTTCCTGGAATTGCCATAGAAAACGAAAATATCGCGGAGGGCGGCCTCTGCGTGATGGTCCTCGGCGGGCGCGCGCCGTCGCCTGAATTTCTCGCGCGCGCCGCGGAGTACGGCGAAGTGTGGGCCGTGGACAGGGGAGTAGAAGCCTGCCGCGCGGCGGGGATAGTCCCCGCGATGCTCGTCGGCGACCGAGACAGCGGAAGCGCGGAGGCGTGGCGCTGGGCCGAGGAGAACGGCGCGCCGGTGCGCGAGTATCAGAGCGACAAGGATCTGACGGATTTTCAGCTCGCTCTGAAAATATTTGTTGAATCGCATAAAAATAACGGGAAAAAATTGTTTCTGACCGGCGCGCTCGGCGGGAGATTCGACCATTTATGGAGCCTCGTCATATCTTTTTTGAACCTCGCGCCGCGAGGCGTTCAGCTCTGCGCGGCCGACGACCACGAAGGGCTGCTCTTCCTTCACGGGCCGCAGAGCTATTCGCTCGAGTTTGCGAGGAAGCCGAAGGCCGTCTCGCTGCTCTCGTTTTCGCCGCGCTGCGAAGGCGTCTGCATATCGGGCGTGCGCTGGCCGCTTTCCTGCGCGGAACTTAGTTACGGCTTCCCCTACGCCGTGAGCAACCGCGTAGACGGGGACGGGCGCGTCGATGTCTCGTGCGGCTACGGCACGCTCGGCCTCTGCTGGACGTGGAACGACGCATTCTAGCTCCGCCGCTTGGCGCGTGCCGCCCGCCGCTTAACATGATAGAATAGGCCGGTAATTGGATATAAGGATGTGAGTCGATGTTAGGACACATTTTCTCGCCCGGCGGATTTGCGAACCTGCTGCTCAGCGTCCCCGCAGTGCTATGGGCGATAACTTTTCACGAATTCTGCCACGGCTTCGCCGCGAAGCTGCTCGGCGACCCGACCGCTGAGCGCGAGGGACGGCTCTCGCTCAACCCGCTCGACCATATCGACCCGATAGGCGCGCTCTGCCTTCTGCTCTTCCGCTTCGGCTGGGCGAAGCCCGTGCCGATAGACACGCGCTACTTCAAGCACCCGAAGCGCGACATAATAATCGTCAGTCTCGCGGGCGTCGTAGGCAACCTGCTGACGGCGTTCGTCTGCGCGAGGCTCGTGAACTTCTTCCCCGGCCTGTTCATGAGCTGGGGCGCGCAGCAGTTCATACTTCTGATGATATACATCAACCTCGGCCTCGCGGCCTTCAACATCATCCCGATACCGCCGCTCGACGGCTCGCGCATACTCTACGTGCTGCTTCCGTACCAGTGCATGAAATACTACTACTGGCTCGAACGCTACGGCATGTTCGTCGTCGTCGGCCTGCTCGTGCTCGGCATATTCCCGTACATCATGTATCCGATAATGACCGTGCTGTTCCACATCGTCATGTTCTAGGAGGAAATCCGTGAAAAAGATACTTGTCACCAACGACGACGGCGTCTACGCCGAAGGCATACTTGAACTGGCGCGCGCCCTCTCGTCCGCCGGATACGAGACGCTAGTCTGCGCGCCCGACAGGGAGCGCAGCGCGTCGGGGCATTCCATGACGATGGACAGGCCGCTCCAGATCAAGCGCGCGGACGCGGCGCTGACAGGGGGGCTCGAGGCGTGGTGCTGCGACGGCACGCCGACCGACTCCGTGATAATGGCGCTCGAAGCGCTTAAATTTCCTGCCGATGTAGTGATTTCAGGCATAAACCGCGGGCCGAACCTCGGCGACGACATCACCTACTCCGGCACGGCCTGCGCTGCGATGGAGGGCGTGATTGCGGGACTTCCGGCGATGGCGGTCTCGCTCGTCTGCGGCTCGCGCGACGCGGAGCTGCATTTCTCCACGGCCTCGCGCGCTGCGCTCGAAATACTCGAATGGACGCAAAAACACCCGATGGGCGAGGGCGTATTCTACAACGTCAACGTGCCGAACGTACCGCTCGAAGAGCTGCGCGGCGTAAAGCTCGCGCGCAAGGGCAAACGCCGCTATCATGACAAGATCACCGTGATAAAGACGCCGTTCGGCGGAGAAGCCTACTGGGTCGGCGGGCGCATCGTAGACGGCGATGACGAAGACACGGACGTGCGCGCCGTGTCGCGCGGCTTCGCCTCCGTCACGCCCGTGCATCTTGAAATGACGTCGTTCACGGAGCTCGAACGCATTTCGGCGCTCTCTATGGAGCGCGACGTGGACGCCGCGCTCGGCAGATAAACTGAACGAAGCGCGCACCTTGGTTCAATTTGAACGCGGAGCCTTGCACTGTTGACAAATCCGCGCTATCTGTTAAAATGCTTCGCAAGTTTTGATGAAGGAGGGGCGAAGGTGAGACTTAAATCTGTCGGACGAATAAGACGTATACGACGAATGTTCCGTCAAGAGCATACAGCTTTATGCGACGACGGGGACATGAATCGGGTCGTTCGGCGACAGAGATGAGGAGCCACCGGCTGAAAGCGCCTCTCGCAAAGAAGATCCAAATTCCGCACCCCAGAGCATAACCGAACGAAGCGGACATCTAACGATGTCAACAAGGGTGGCACCGCGGGTAATTCAGCCCGTCCCTTTCCTGAACGGAAACGGGACGGGCTTTTTTATGTTTTTAGAAAAAAGAAAAATTTCTAAGGAGGAAATTCAAATGGCAGAAAGCAAAGGAAAAGTAATACTCGCTTACAGCGGAGGACTCGACACGTCGGTGGCTATTCCGTGGCTTCACGAACAGGGATACGAGGTCGTTACGCTCACGATGCACGTCGGGCAGCAGGCCGACAACCTCGAGGAGATAAAGCAGAAGGCGTACGTCGCCGGAGCTTCCAAGGCCTACGTCGTAGACCTGCGCGAGGCATTCATAGACACGTTCGTCTGGCCCGCGCTCAAGGCCAACGCGGTCTATCAGGGAGTTTACCCGCTCAACTCGGCGCTCTCGCGCCCGATGATAGCACAGGCTCTCATCTGGTGCGCCGAGAAGGAGGGCGCGGTCGCGGTCGCCCACGGCTGCACCGGCAAGGGACAGGACCAGGTCCGCATCGAAGTCGCCTGCAACGCGCTGAACCCCGACATCGAAGTTCTCGCGCCTGTCCGCGACTGGGGCTTCACGCGCGAGGAAGAGATGGACTACGCCGCGGCGCACAACGTCCCCGTGCCCACGACGAGGAAGAGCCCCTACAGCATCGACGACAACCTCTGGGGCCGCTCCATCGAGTGCGGAATACTCGAAGACCCGTGGAACGAGCCGCCGAAGGACGCCTATAAGCTCACCGTAGACCCGGTGGACGCGCCGGACGAAGAAGTGACCGTCGAGATAACCTTCGAGAACGGCGTCCCCGTCGCGATAAACGGCGAGAAAATGGGCGCGATAGAGCTCATCGACTACATGAACAAGACGGCGGGCAAGGCCGGATACGGCAGGATAGACATGATCGAAGACCGCCTCGTCGGCTTCAAGAGCCGCGAAGTCTACGAATGCCCCGGCGCGCTCGCGCTCATCGCCGCGCACAAGAAGCTCGAGACTCTGACGCTCTCCAAGGACGTGCTCAAGACGAAGCGCGAGCTCGAGGTCAAGTTCGGCGAGCTAACCTACGAGGGCTACTGGTTCTCGCCGCTCATGGAGGCGATACAGGCCTTCGTGGAAACGACGCAGAAGTCCGTCAGCGGCACCGTCCGCATGAAGCTCTACAAGGGCAACTGCATCATCGACGGCATGAAGTCCGACACCTCCGTCTACAGCAAGGCGCTTGCGACCTACTCCGCCGGAGACATCTTCGACCAGTCCGCCTCCGTCGGCTTCATCAAGATATGGGGAATGCCGATAAAGACCTGGCGCCAGGTCCACAAGGAGAAGAACATCAACCCGATAGACAAGCTCATGCTCGAAAAGGGCAAAGACGCGACGAAGTAAAAAACGCGGCGCGTATGCCAGCGCCGCCGAGCGCAAGGGCGCGCCGGACGCAGACACCGGCGCGCCCTTCGTTTATACTTATCGGACGGCGCAGAAAAGACCGCCGCTTTCCGCAGCCTGTTTCCGGCTCCGGTCCCTCTGTGGCGCGGGGATCAGAGCTCCCTCGCCGCGCGGCTTCCGAGAAAAGCTTCGCTCGAGGAAGAAAGATGCGGCGCTTTTTTGCCGCCGGTCAAAACCATACGCTTTGTGGGAGGCGCGCGCGTGTATTCCGTTTCCGATTTGACGCTGCTGGAGGCTATTGGGGTCGTCAGCTTCGCTTTGAGCGGGGCCTATGCGGCTATTCAGAGAAAGATGGACGTTTTCGGCGTCCTGATACTGGCTTTTACCGCGGCGTGCGGCGGCGGGATACTGCGCGACGTCGTTATGGACAGGGGAATCCCTGCGTTTTTCTCAAATTACCGCGCCGCGGCTCTCGTATGCGCCTCGGTCGCCGCAGTCGCGGTTTTTCCCGGCTTGTTCAGGACGGGGCTGTTCGTGACGGCGCTGGACGCCGTCGGGCTGGCTTTCTTTTCCGTAGACGCCGGGCTGAAAGCGATGGCTCTCGACTACAGCCTCATGCAGTTTCTTTTCTCCGCCGTGATAACCGGCGTCGGAGGCGGAGTCCTGCGCGACGTGATGGCTCAGCGCGTGCCGGTGATATTCAGGAACGACATATACGCGACGGCGGCGATAGCGGGATGCCTCTTCATGTGGTACGTGAGGCGCGTCATAGGCATCGAATACGCCTCTCTCTGCGCGCTTGTCATAATCGCAGCCGTGCGCGTATCTACTGCATATTTCGGGGTAAATCTGCCCGTGATGAAGGTCTCGCCCCGGGAGAAATAGCGGCGCTGCGCGCCGTCCTCCGCTTACTGCGCCTTCAGCCCCTCCATCGAAAGTTTCAGGTGCTCCTGGATCAGAGTCGCGCATCTTTCCTCGTCGTGCGCCCGGAGCGCTTCGAGTATCGTTATGTGCTCCTCGAGGCTCGGGTTCGTGTCGAAGTCGAAGAATGATTCGAAGAAAATCATCTGCACGAAAATGCGCGATAGGACGTTCCTGATATATCCCGCGAGAGCGCCGTTGCCCGAAGATTCGGCGATTATTATGTGGAAGCTGTCGTTGACGCGCAGATAGGCCTCGAGGTCGCGCCTAATGAAAATCTCGCGCTCGGCGTCTATCTGCTCCTGAAGCATACAGAGCTGCAGCGGCGTGATGCGGCGCGCGGCCTTGCGTATCGCCATTATCTCAAGAGTCTCGCGCACCTCGTAGGTGTCTATTATCTCCTGCCGCGTAGGCGAGGCGAGGCAGGCCCCCCAGCCCGGCACTATCTGCACGAGCCCCTCGCTCTCGAGGCGGCGCAGCGCCTCGCGCACCGGCGTGCGGCTGACGTTCATCTCTTTGGCTATAGATATTTCCGGCAGGCGCTGCCCGCTCGCCAGCTCCTTGTCGAAGATTTTTTTCCTGAGCTGCTCGTACACGAATTCCGAAGCAGTGTGTCCCGCTCCAGCCTGTATCGACATGGTAATCACTCCTATTGTATATCTCTTCGTATCACGGCAAAGTCCCGGCGGCTGAAAGCGCTCCGCGTCCGCGCGCCCGTGAAAAATTCCGTCCTTCATAACGCGGACGCGAACTCCGGCGCTTTCCGCGATGCCGCGCGCATTGCTGAGAATCTCATGGCGCGGCGCAAAACGCCGGCGTCCGCTGAAGAGCCGACCGCTGCCGGCGCTTTCCCACGCGCGTCCGGCGTCCCGCTCCCAGCCGCCGGCTTCGCGCAGTTTCCACGGAGCGGGGCGCGCGCCGCCCGGAGCGCAAAACCCTCCGCGGCTTCGCCGGGCGCGCCGGAGTATTGACTTTTAGCTTACCATATTATAAAGTATTCGCAGGATTTAGTGTATACAGTGCATACGGAAAAATTTAACAAGTTAGGAGAGATAGACATGCTGGATCTGAACAAGCTCTGCGGCATGAACGGCAAGACCGCGATAATCACCGGCGCCGCCTCCGGCATCGGAGCGGGCATCGCGCGTTTCTTCGCGGACGCCGGCGTCAGCGTCGTCATCGCCGACATCAACGAAGAGCTGGGCCGCAAGGTCGAGAAGGAGATAAACGACGCGGGCGGACACGCGGAGTTCATGCGCTGCGACGTGACGAAAGAGGCCGACTGCAAGGCCGTCGCCGACGCGGTTGCGGCGAAGTATCCGCGCATAGACATACTCGTGAACTGCGCGGGCGTCGCGCGCCGCCGCACGGTCGAGACGCTTGAGGAGAAAGACTGGGACCTCGCGATCAACGTTACGCTCAAGAGCGTCTTCCTTATGAGCAAGCACGTAGTGCCTTACATGAAGAAGGCCGGCGGCGGAAAGATAGTCAACATAGGCTCGGGCTGGGCGCTCAAAGGCGGCGACCACGCCGTCTCCTACTGCGCGGCGAAGGGCGGCGTCTGGAATATGACGCGCGCGATGGCGATAGACCACGGCCCCGACAACATCAATGTGAACTGCGTCTGCCCGGGCGACATCGATACTCCGATGCTCAAGAGCGAGTGCGAGCAGCTCGGCGGCGTATATGACGACAAATATAAGGAAGAGTGCGCGCAGCGCCCGATGGCCCGCCTCGGCACGCCGCAGGACGTCGCTATGTGCGTTTTCTTCCTCTGCAGCGGAATGGCCCCGTGGGTCACTGGCTCGTCGCTCGTCGTGGACGGCGGCGGAATTGCGTAAGGAGGCGCTATGATGGCGAAGAAGATGTTCCCCTACATTCCGAACTCCGAGGAGAAGATCCAGCGCGAAATGCTGGATTTCATCGGAGTGAATTCCATTGAAGATTTGATTTCCGACATTCCCGAGGATATGCGTATGAACCACAAGATGGCGCTGCCGGAGCCGTACTGCGACGAGTCCGGCCTCGTGCGCCACGTCAACGGCATCCTCGCGAAGAACAAGACGGCGAAGGAGCTTATCTGCTTCCTCGGCGCGGGCTGCTACAACCGCTACGTCCCGGCTCTCGTGGATGAGGTGGTGAACCGCTCCGAGTTCCTCACCGCCTACGCGGGCGAGCCCTACGAGGACCACGGCCGCTTCCATGCGATGTTCGAGTACCAGTCGATGATGGCCGAGCTGCTCGACATGGACGTCTGCAACGTGCCGAACTACGACGGCGCTCAGGCCGTAGGCACCGCGCTGCGCATGGCCTGCCGCATCACGCACAGGAACGAGGTCGTTGTGCCGAAGAACATCAACCCCGACACTCTGCGCGCGGTTCAGACCTACCTCCAGCCCGACGTCAAGATAACCTTCACGGACTACAACCCGAAGACGGGCCGCATCTGCCTCGACTGCCTCAAGAAGAACCTGACGGAGAACGCAGCGGCGGTGCTCGTCATGAATCCGAACTTCTTCGGCATCATCGAAGAGCGCGCGCAGGATATAGCGGACATGGCGCACGAGAAGGGCGCTCTGCTCGTCGCCTACGTCGAGCCGTCCACGCTCGGCCTGCTCACGCCTCCGTCGCAGTACGGCGCGGACATCGCCTGCGGCGACATCCAGGCTCTTGGCATGCACATGAACTACGGCGGCGGCGTCGCGGGCTTCATCGCGACGAAGGACGAGCCGCGATTCGTAGATGAATATCCGTCGCGCCTCTTCGGCATCGCGCCGACGAGCGAGGGCGAGTGGGGCTTCGGCGACGTCCTCTGGGAGCGCACCTCGTTCGCGAACCGCGACCACGCTAAGGAATTCGTCGGGACGCACGCGGCGCTCTGGGGCATCGCGGCCGGCGTCTACCTCGCCTCGATGGGGCCGCAGGGCATGAAGGAGCTCGGCGAGGCCGTGCTCCAGCGCCAGGTCTGCCTCAAAAAGAACCTCGCCGGGCTCAAGGGCGTTTCGCTCGATAAATTCTCCGGCACGCCGTTCCAGGAGTTCGTCGTTGATTTCTCGGCGAGCGGAAAGACCGTGAAGGAGATAAACGCGGCGCTGCTCGAGCGCGGCATACTCGGCGGCTACGACCTCGGCGCGGCCTTCCCCGAGCTTGAGGGATGCGCGCTGCTCGCGGTCACGGAGCAGACTTCGGCCGACGACATAAAGGCGCTCGTCTCGGCCCTCGGCGAGATTCTGGCGTAAAGGAGGCCCGGCAATGAACAATCTCGAAAGAATGAAGAAATTCCACCAGGCTAAGTGGAACGAACCGATTATATACGAACTCAGCACCCCCGGCGAGCGCGCAGTGCTCGTCCCCGGCCCCTGCTGCGACTGCGTGAGCACCGACGAGGCGCTCGGAACGCTGCCCGCGGGCATGGTGCGCAAGGAGCGCGCCAACCTTCCCGAGATAGCGCAGCTCCAGCTCGTGCGCCACTACAACCACCTCTCGCAGGAAAATATCGGCGTGGACGGAAACATCGACATAGGCCAGGGGACCTGCACGATGAAGTACAACCCGAAGATAAACGACCGCCTCGCGGGACAGCCGAAGGTCGCTGACATGCACCCGCTCCAGCCCGACGAGACGGCGCAGGGCATCCTCGAAGTATTCTACAAGACCGGCGAGCTCTTCAAGGAGATATCCGGCCTCGACGTATTCTCGATGCAGCCTGGCGGCGGCTCGCACGGCGTGCTCGCGCTCGCCTCGATAGTCCGCGCCTACTGGCGCGACAAGGGCGAGGAGGACAAGCGCGACGAAATAATCACGACGCTCTTCTCGCATCCCGCCGACTGCGCCGTGCCAATCGTCAAGGGCTACAAGGTCACTATAATCCCGCCCGACGAGGAGGGCTATCCCGACATCGAGGCCTTCAAGGCGGCGCTCTCCGACCGCACCGCGGCGATATTCTTCACCAACCCCGAGGACACCGGAATATTCAACGTCCGCATAAAGGAATTCACGCGCCTCGCGCATGAGAAGGGCGCGCTCTGCTGCTACGACCAGGCCAACGCGAACGGCCTGCTCGGCATCACGCGCACCGCGGAAGCGAACTTCGACATGTCCTTCTTCAACCTCCACAAGACCTTCGGCGCGCCGCACGGCTGCGGCGGCCCCGCCACGGGAATGGTCGCGGCGAGGAAGGAGCTCCGCCCCTACCTGCCCGTGCCGCTCGTCGAGTACTCGCCCGAGAAGGGCTACTACCTCGACTTCGACCTTCCGAAATCCTGCGGAAAGATAAAATCCTTCTGGGGAGTCGCGCCGGTCGTCGTAAAGGCCTACTCGTGGATAATGGCGCTCGGCGCGGACGGCCTGCGCGAAGTCTCGCGCGTCGCGATACTCAACAACAACTACTGCATGAAGAAGATTCTCGCGATACGCGGCGCTTCCATCAGCTTCCCGAACCACCCGTCGCGCATCGAGCAGGCGCGCTACAGCTGGCAGCAGCTTAAGGAAGAGACCGGCTTCGGCACGGCGGACGTGCAGCGCTGCTGCGCGGACTTCGGCACGCACTACTGGTCGAGCCACGAGCCGTTCGTAATCCCCGAGCCCTTCACGATAGAGCCGTCGGAATCATACTCGAAGCAGGACATCGACGACTACACGGCTGTGCTCGCGGAAATATCGCGCATGTGCTACGAAGAGCCCGAGGCCGTCAAGCACGCGCCCGTGAACAGCACCGTCCACCACATCGACCACGACTACTTCGACGACCCGGCTAAATACGCGATCACGTGGCGCGCCTACAACAAGAAATACACCGGCTACTTCGAGCCTAAGAAAGGTTAAGTAAATGAAGGCCGGCTTCATCGTCAACCCCGTCGCAGGAATGGGCGGTTCCGTCGCTCTCAAAGGCACGGACGGCGAAGAAACTCTGCGCCGCGCCATAGAGCTCGGCGCGCAGCCGCGCGCCTCGGAACGCGCGGAAACGGCGCTGCGCGAATTTGCGGACGCAGCGCGCGGAACGCTGTTCCTTACGCCGTCGGGGGCGATGGGGGCCGGCCTTCTTACAAAATACGGAATCGAGCACGAGACGCTCTTTGAGACCGAAGCGCGCACGACCGCGGAAGAGACGCGCCGCGCCGCGCGGATGATGCTCGAAGAGGGCGCGGAGCTGATAATCTTCGCCGGCGGAGACGGCACGGCGCGCGACGTATGCGCCGCCGTCGGAGACAAGATACCCGTCGTCGGCATCCCCGCGGGAGTCAAGATACACTCCGCCGTCTACGCCAAGCGTCCTATCGACGCGGGGCGGCTCATAAAGAACTTTCTCGAAGGCCGCGTAAAGCGTTTCACCGAGGCCGAGGTCATGGACATAGACGAGGATGCCTTCCGCGAGGGGCGCGTCAGCGCGCGCCTCTACGGCTACATGCGCGTGCCCGACGACGCCGAATATATGCAGGAGCGCAAATCCGGCGGCGGAGCCGGAAGCTCGGAGGAATCGGCGAACCTCGCGGCCTTCCTCGCCGGTTCGATGAAGCCCGGGACGCTTTACCTTATCGGCTCCGGCTCGACGACGATGAGATTAAAAGAGCGCCTCGGCATAAACGGGACGCTGCTCGGCGTCGACGCCGTGAAAGACGGCGCGCAGCTCGGGAAGGACCTCACTGCGGAGCAGATAAAAAACCTGCTCGCGCAGGAAAAACCGGAAGACCGCTCGCTCATAATCACCGTGATAGGCGGTCAGGGACATATCTTCGGCCGCGGCAACCAGCAGCTCAGCCCCGATGTCATAAAAATGATCCCGCACGAAAACATCACAGTCGCCGCGACGCCGGGCAAAATGGCCGGTCTCTTCGGCAAGAGCCTCATAGCCGACACAGGAGACGCCGCGCTCGACGAGGAGCTCAAAGGCTACGTCCCGGTGGTGACGGGCCACAGCCGCCGCATGATGGTAAAAATTGAGTGAATGATGCAGAACCAACGGGAAAATATGTCTAACTATTGACGGTAAAAACCTACACCAAAGGAGTCAGACAGCATGAAAGCGAATCCGAAGTATTTGTCATTTTATTATCAGGATATTGACGAATTGCCTGCGATAAAAATTGAGCCTGCTAAAACGGCTTTGCTTATAGTCGATATGCAAAAGCATTTTTTATCTAAAGACGGATATGATGCGGAGCTTTTTAAAAAAATGGGTGAATGGGATCGCTGGAAACATTATTTTGATTATGTTGAGAATGTTACGATTCCTAATAATAAACGGCTCATTGAATGTTGCCGCAAAAACAGCATTGAAGTTACATACGGTAGGATAGCGTCTCTAAAAGCTAACGGAGCAGACAGGGCAAGAGTGCAGAGTACTATTGGGTGGAATAATATTTTAGTTCCGATTGATTCTGAGGGAGCCGCTATGATGGATGAATTAGCTCCTGAAAAAGATGATATCGTAGTCAATAAAACAACTGACAGCGTCAGCCTTGGAACAAATTATTCTGAACTTATGCGAAATATGGGAATTGACACGATTATTGTTACTGGGGTCGTCACAGATCAGTGTGTGGCCGGAACCGTGAGAGTGCTTGCCGACCATAATTTTAAGGTAATTTGCGTTGAAGATTGCTGCGCCGCTCCAGATATGGAATTACACCACATGGAATTGAAGATTATGAACATCATTTATTGTAATGTGCTGTCTACTGACGAAACAATCGCTTTAATCGAAGGAAGAGCTAAATAATCTTAAACTGCACTAAGGGAGGGCATGGCCTATGTCAAGCGCATTAAAAAAAGAGTTGACTCTCTCTCAAATTATAGCAATGGCCGCGGGCGGAATGATAGCTGCGTGGATGGTTGAAATACGGTATTGGTTTGAACTTACTGGGCCAAGCTCTTTGCTATGCCTTCTTGCCTGCGGTATTATATTGTTGCCGTTGTGCTTGATATATACAGAAATGACGGCCATGCTCCCTTATGCTGGCGGTGAAAATATATGGGCTAGCAATGCATTTAATTGGGATTTTGGGTGGCTGGTCGGGTGGTGCATGTTTTTGCTCTACTTGTCCGCAATGCCGAACGTAACAATCGGCATCTCCACAATGGTATCTTATCTATACCCGTTGAACTTTATAGAATTAAAAATCCTCGCCTGTGTGATATTATCCGTATGGTTTGTAATGGTCAATCTAGAAATAAAACATTTAGCAAAGGTTCAGGACATTATGTTCTGGGGGACTCTGGTTGTCTCACTTGTTACTTCTATGATTTTTGTATTTAGCGACGAGTGGAGATGGAGCAACATATCGCCTTGGTTTCCCAAAGGTGCGGCCGGATTCAGCGCTGGTCTAGGACTTTTAATGTTTAAGTTTATTGGCTTCGATTTGATTGCAGTATTAGTCGAAGAATCCAATTTTTCTAAGAAGAAAATAATCATAGGCTTTATCGGCAGTATATTATGCACGTTCCTTGTCTATGGACTTGCTATACTTGGAGTAGCCGGGATAGTTTCGCAGGAATGGATTGCACAGACAGATATTGTTGACCCACGTGTAGCTGACATATTGGGCATGCATTGGCTGGCGTTGGTAATAGTCATTATGGGGGCAATTACGTGCATAACAACTCTGTCTGGGTTCTGGCTTGCTGCATCTAGGACTATGTTTGGAGCAGCTTTACAGAGACAGGTGCCCAAGAAGTTAGCTCTTCTTAATCGCTATGGACAGCCATGGGTGGCCAATACATTGGTCTATATTTGTTCGTTATATTTCTGCATCATGGCACCTGAAGCGTGGATAAACTATATATTTACAATAACAGTCGGCGCTGCCGGTATAATATACCTATTTGTTTCACTGTCATTCCTTAAACTGCGCAGGATGAAGCCACATTGGGAACGCCCGTATCGTTGCCCTTACGGGTTATTTATGGGACTAGAATCTATTTTGTTCTGTATATACTGTTTGTACCAGTGTGTTAAGGCTATGGATGCTGCAACATGGATAGCGCTTGGTGTGTATTTTGTAATTGGCGGTATGTTGTATGCATATGCAAAGTATAAACAAAGTACGTCTCCAGAAGAATGGAAACCTTTGATCCAGTCTCCTGACAACGTTACACTGTAATGGCTGTTGCATTTTTTGCATAAGCTGGCTGTTTCTATGGATAAATATGCGAATATTCACATTTATCCATAACTATCTAAATATTAAGCGTATTTTTATGGAGAATAATATGCTTAATACTTGACTGATACTGGTTGCAAATATATTATTTTTTTAATTCTTAAGGAGATGATTTGCATGGCTCATTACGACGAATTAAAAGGCAAAAGGGTGCTCATAACCGGGGCCGCCAGCGGCATCGGGCTGGCTACGGCGCAGGTGTTCGCCGCGCAGGGTTCGAAGGTCTTCGTAGTAGACTACAACAAAAGCGCGGTCGAGAAGGTCATGGCGGAGAATCCCGCCTTCTCGGGGTACAGCCTCTGCGACGTCAGCAAAGAAGAAGACGTGAAGGCGGCCTTTGAAAAGATGGACGCGGAGCTCGGCGGCATCGACGTGCTCATATCCAACGCGGGCATCAGCATCCGCTCCGACTTCACCGACATCACCTACGAGCAGTGGAAGAAGGTCATCGACATCAACCTCAACGGCATGTTCCTCTGCGCCAAGGAGGCCGCGAAGCGCATGCTCGCGCAGAAGAGCGGCGTGATACTCATGACCGCATCGACGAACGGCACCGAGGGACACCGCTGGTACACCGACTACAACGCATCGAAGGCCGGCGTCATCCTTCTCACGAAGAGCATGGCGCTTGAGCTCGCGCCGGTCGTGCGCGTCAACTGCGTCTGCCCGGGCTATGTGCTCACACCGATGCAGCGCGCCGAGTACACCGACGAGATGCTCGCGAAGGTCAACGAGGGCATCCCGATGAAGCGCCACGCAGAGCCCGAGGAGATCGGAAAGCTTTACGCCTTCCTCGCCTCCGACGACGCGGCCTACATCACTGGAGCCGACATCAGGATAGACGGCGGAGAAACCGCGGGGCTTTACTAAATCCCCTTTCGCTTATGCCGAGCGCGACAGAAAGGCTGGCTTCTGCTGTGGACAAGACATCTTACGTTGTAAAGGGAAAGATATGGACCGGCGACGGCTCTCTGCCGTACGCCGGATGGTTCCGCGTGCGGGACGGCGCCGTCACGGAGACAGGGCTCTCCGGCGATTTCGCGCCCGAGCCGGGCGAGGAAGTGCTGGACTTCGGCACGAACCTCGTTCTTCCGGGGTTCACCGACGCGCACATACATTTCACAGCTTTCGCGAAACGCAGGCTGTACCGCGATCTCTCGAACGTGCGTTCTCTTGAGGAGATGCTCGACGCGCTGCGCGAGGAGTGCGCGAAGGCCGGCAAGGGCAAATGGGTCAGGTGCATCAACTACAACGAGAGCTGCTGGGAGAATCCCCGGCTCCCCGACATTCATATGCTCGACGAGGCCGCGCCCGACAATCCCGTGATACTGAGCCGCTACTGCGGCCACAACCACAACGTCAACACCGCCGGCTTTAAAAAGGCGGGACTTTACGATTCGGAGAGCGGCGACATCGTGCGCGGCGCCGACGGTACGCCCACGGGGCTGATAACCGAAGGCGGCGCGGGAACGATAATAGAGGCGGTCGCGGCGGAGTACGAAACGCCGGAAAAGCTGCGCGAACTCATACACGAGGCCTGTATCGAACTCGTATCGCAGGGCATAACCGCCGTACACGCCAACGACGCTCCGTCCTACGCGCTCGGCGAAGACCTCGCCGCGATGCAGGACCTCGAGGCGCAGGGCCGCCTGCCGCTTCGCGTGCTCTGCTACCACGACAGGCTGCCGAACTATACGATAAAGAGCGGCTTCGGCAACGACATGATTTCATTCGCAGGGCTGAAGCTCTTCGCGGACGGCTGCCTCGGCGGGCACACCGCCGCCCTGAACGAGCCGTATTCTGACGCGCCGGAGACGCGCGGACTGCTCAACTGGACGGACGGCGAGATGTATTCGATGCTTGCGGAAGCGTGCCGCCGCGGAATACAGGTGCAGATACACGCGATAGGCGACACGGCGATAGAACAGGTCGTCGCAGCGATTGAAAAGGTCGTCGCGGAATACGGGCGTCCCGAGCTGCCGTTCCGCATCAATCACTGCATCGTGTGCCCGAAGTCCGTCGTCGAACGCATCGCCGCGAGCGGCTCGGCGGTCGATCTTCAGCCCGTTCAGGCGTACACCGACAGGCAGATGGCTCCGCTCCGCCTCGGCGCGCGCATGGAACATTCGTATTCATTCAGGACGCTTCAGGATGCAGGGATACTTCTGACCGGCTCGAGCGACGCTCCGGTCGAGGACCCGAACCCGTGGATCTCTATATGGTGTGCCGTCTGCCGCTCGGAGGACGACGGCTCGCCGCTCGCCGGATTCAACCCCGACGAGAAACTCGACCTGGATTCCGCGCTGAAGCTGTACACCGTCAACCCGTGGAAGGCCGTGGGCCGCGGCGGAAGCTTCGGCAAAATCGCGCCGGGATACGCCGCGGACTTCACCGTCGTGGACGGCGACCCGACCGCAGGGCCAGAAGACGGCCTGCGCCGCGTGAAGAACATCGCCACCTTCGTCGGCGGGCGGTGCGTGTTTAAGAGAGACTGAGCGTATGCGGCCCGGCGCGTCGCCTCGCGCCGGGCCGCCTGAACTTTGCGGCTGGACGCAAAAATGGGGGGAAGATTCACATATGAGTAATAATATGCCGGAATACCGGCCACAGACGTGGGTATGCTTCACTATACTCGGATTTATGCTTTTCGCTATGTGCAGCGCCATCTTCATAACCGGGCTGCAGCTTCATATAACGATGCTCACCGCCATGGGCTTCTGTATACTGATGCTCGTCCTTACCGGCTGTCCTTATAAAAAGCTTGAGTTCGCAATCATATCCAGCGGAGAACTGACGATACCGACGGTGCTTATCCTCTATACGATAGGCGCGGTCATGGGGTCGTGGATCGCCAGCGGTACGGTCCCCATGATCATCTACTGGGGGCTTAAGCTCATCAACCCGAGCATATTCCTGTGCACGGCGTGCCTCGCATGCGTCATCACCTCCCTCGCCACGGGAAGCTCGTGGTCCACGGTCGGGACCGTCGGCGTAGCGCTGATGGGCGTCGGGATGGGGCTCGGCGTCAATCCGGCGATGACCGCTGGAGCCGTGGTCTCCGGCGCCGCCTTCGGCGACAAGATGTCCCCGATGTCCGACACGACGAACGTGGCGCCGGCCGTCGCCGGAGCCGACCTCTTCGACCATATCAGGGCGATGCTCTTCACCGGCGGCCCGGCGCTGGTGCTTGCGCTGATAGGCTTCCTGTTCCTCGGATTTTCGCACGGCGGCAGCGCCGACAGCGAGACTATAGCGACCATTCTGACGTCGCTCGATTCCATATTCAATCTTAATTTCACGACTCTGATTCCAGTCGTGCTCGTGATAGGGCTCGCCGTGCTGAAATTCCCGGCCATGCCGACGCTGCTTATTTCGGCGCTCGTCGCCGCGCTCCTCGCCATCGTCGTGCAGGGGCAGAGCATCTCGTCGATTATGACTATCATGGAAAACGGCTTCGTTTCCAAGACCGGCAACGCCGCTATAGACACGCTGCTTTCGCGCGGCGGAATGTTCTCCATGCACTATACGGCGAGCCTTACCGTCATCGTCATGGCCTTCGGCGGCATCCTTGAAAAGTGCGGAATTCTGGACAACGTGCTGAACAAGATGAAGGTCATGACGCGCACGGTGGGAACGATGGTCGCGACTACGGTGCTCGTCGAGATTCTGCTGAATCTGATCACCGCGAGCCAGTACATGACGCTCATTCTCGGCGGAAAGCTTATGATGCCCGCCTACAGGGAAAAGGATATGCTGCCTCAGTGCCTCTCGAGGACGCTCGAGGACTCCGGCACGGTAACGTCGCTCCTGATACCGTGGAACCTCTGCGGGGCCTTCGCGTCCGCGGCGGTCGGCGTCAATTCCTTCGAGTATCTGCCGTACGCTCTCTTCAACTGGATATGCCCGCTGATAGCGATCGTATGGGGCTTCACCGGCATGTTCCAGTGGAAAACGGGGCAGATACCCAGCAAGCGCACCTACCGCTCGATAGAGGACGAAGAGCGCGCGATGGTCGATGAGGCCCGCGAGCTCGGCGAAGAGGCCAACCTTAAGTAAACGTATCATAAAACGCGGCGGCGCGGCCTTGAGAACAAGCTGCGCGCGCCGCGGCAAATAGCAAGATTCATCAGGCGCGAAGCATTCAGACGGCGGCAGTGGCACGGAAAATCCCGCGCCGCCGCGCCGTATCCGCAGAGCTATGAGATTGGGGAATCCGCAGTGTACTATTTCGTGCAGGGGCTGACTCTAGGCCTCGCCTATGTCGCTCCGATAGGAGTTCAGAATCTGTTCGTGATCAACTCCGCGATGGCGCAGAGCCGCAGGCGCGCGCTGCTGACGGCGCTTATAGTGGTCTTCTTCGACGTTACTCTCGCGCTGTTCTGCTTCTTCGGCGTCGGAGCGCTGATACAGAGGTATGAATGGCTTCAAATGTGCGTCCTCGGCATAGGCGGCCTCATAGTCATAAAAATCGGCGCCGGCCTGCTGCGCGAGAAGCCGCGCGAGCTGGGCTCGCCCGGCGAGGGCATGCCGCTGATGCGCACGGCCGCATCGGCCTGCGTCGTCACGTGGTTCAACCCGCAGGCGCTGATAGACGGCACGATGATGCTCGGCGCTTTCTACGTCACGCTGCCGCCGGAGCAGTCCGCGGCCTTCATCGGCGGCGTAGCCTGCGCCTCTGCCTTGTGGTTCACCGGGCTCTCGCTCGTCGTCTCGCTTTTCCGCGACAGGCTCGGAGCCCGCTTGCTGCGCGCCGTCAACATCGTGTGCGGCGTCGTGATAATTTTCTACGGAGCCAAGCTGCTGTACGGACTTACGCGCTTTTTCTAGGCGCGTTACGCGCCGCGTTATTCATGTCTAAAGGTGGTGGTGCCGGGCTATTCGGGAACGTTTCTTTCACCGCGCGGTATTCTGAGGGGGCCGGTCCGTCCGGGACCGGCGTAGAGGGGTTATTACGCTGCTGAAAGGGAGGATGCTGTTGTTATGAAAGCCATTATGAAACTTACTCCGATCATCGTCATCGCCGGGCTTATGGTATCCGGTATGGATATACTGCTCGCCGCTCCTATTTCCTTTATGTACGCTTCGATCGTCGCAATGGCCGTCGATAAATTCAAGTTCGGCGACTGTATGAACGCGGCGCTTGAAAATCTCAAGCACTTCCTTATAGTCTTTTTGATTCTTGAAGTCGCCTACGCAGTCGCCGAATGCTTTATGGCGACCGGAGTAGCCGCCGCAGTCATCAACATGTCGCTCGCGGCCGGACTCAGCGCGAAGACCGTCGCCGTGGTCGCCTTCGTGCTGACCTGCATCCTTTCCACGGCCACAGGGACGTCCTGGGGAACGTTCGCCGCGTGCGCGCCGATATTCCTCTGGCTCAACCACATCGTCGGCGGCGATATACTTCTCACCATCGGAGCAATAGCCGGCGGCTCCTGCTTCGGCGACAACATTGGGCTTATCTCCGACACCACGATAGTCAGCTCCGGCATCCAGCAGGTCGAGGTCATAGACCGTGTGCGCCATCAGGGCGTATGGTCGGGACTTTGCCTCATCATCGGCGCGATCATATTCTATGTGGCTTCCATGGGCATGCCGGGGACTACGGCGCAGGCTTCGGAGGCTATTTCGCAGATTCCGCCCGTCGTCTGGCGCGCGCTGGCCGACGAACGCCCATCGGCAGTCACGCTGCTCAACCTCGTGCGTGAGGGCGTGCCGTATTACATGGTGATCCCGCTTATTCTTGTAATCGGCACCGCCATCAAAGGATACAGCACGCTTATCTGCATTGCGTGCGGAATAATCTCGTCGCTGATTCTGGGCCTCATCGCGGGTACGGTTGAAAGCCTCAGCTCCTTCCTCGACCTTGTCTACACGGGATTCTCCGACGCCGGCGGCTGGTCGATAGCGATGATGCTCTGGGTAGGAGCCTTCGGCGGCGTAATGCGCCTCATGAACGCATTCGACTCCGTCGCGGCGCTCATCGTCAAGACGGTGCGCAACGTGCGCCAGCTTATGTTCGCCAACAGCCTCATGTGCCTTATAGGCAACGCCGCGCTGTCGGACGAAATGGCGCAGATAGTCACCATCAGCCCGATAATCAAGGACATCACGGAAAAGAACGTAGTCGCGTCGAAGAAAGATATGTACACGCTCGCGCTGCGCAACGCGACGTTTGCGGACGCGATGGGCGTCCTCGGCTCGCAGCTCATTCCGTGGCACTGCTATATGGGATTCTTCCTCGGCATCAGCGCGTCGGTCTATCCTCTCGCCTCCGGCATCACGGCGGGCGGAGTGATCGCCCACAACTATTACGCGATGGTCGCCGTAGGCTCCATGCTTCTGCTGACGCTCACGGGCTGGGACCGCTTCATCCCGCTTTTCAAACTTCCGTCCGAGCCGCAGGTCTACCTCAAGAAAAACGCGGCGCAGTACGAAGGCGGAAAGTAACGTCAAATCGTCGGTACACGCGAAACTTTACGGCGGCGCGGCGAATCCGTGCCGCCTTTCGCGTATTCATGAGCGGAACGCGCGGCGTACGGAGCGGCACGAAGTTTCACAAGACGCGGAAATTTCGTTGAAAATATATTTTGCAATCGCTTGCATAAAACTTCGGGATGAGCTATACTTCTTACAGCTGAATCAGAGGGAGGCGCGCACAATGTTTCGACAGATTTCCGGTTTTTCGCATGAGCTCGGAGCGTGGGCCGCGTCGCCGTCTTTTCGTCCGTTTATCGCGTAAGGCTGTCCGTCATGGCGGTCTTATTTTTTTGTCCGAATTTTTTAAGGAGGGGTTTTAATGGCGGAACTCAGAGAGAAAGCGCAGCTTATGGATTCGCAGGACTTGAACCGCGTCATTCGCCGCATCGCCCACGAGATGGTGGAGCACAACAAGGGCACTGAAAACATGGTGCTCGTCGGCATCCACCGCCGCGGCGTCTATATCGCGCGCAGGCTCCAGAAGCTTATCGAAGAGGCCGAGGGGCAGAAGGTTCCGTGCGGCGAGCTCGACATAACGCTTTACCGCGACGACCTCACGGCGCTCGCCGAGCAGCCGATAATCCACAGCACGAGGATTCCTGTCGATATAGCGGGAAAGCACGTCTTCCTCGTCGACGACGTGCTCTTCACGGGGCGCACGGTGCGCGCGGCGCTCGAAGCCCTGGTCGATCTCGGACGGCCCCAGATAGTGCAGCTAGCGGTCATCATCGACCGCGGACACAGGGAGCTGCCGATCCACGCCGACATTTGCGGGAAGAAAGTGCCGACCTCTAAGAACGAGGTCATAGAAGTAAAAGTTTCTGAGCTTGACGGAAAGGACGAGGTGGTAATCTGTGAGCGCGACGCTTAACGAAATCGGACAGATGACATGGCGCCATAGGAGCGTCATCGACGTAGACGACTGGACGCGCGAGGAATTTCTTTTCTTCCTCGACCAGTCGCGCCACATGGAGAACGTTATGGACAGGCCGGTGAAGAAAGTCCCGGCGCTCCGCGGCAAGATGTGCGTGAACCTTTTCTTTGAGAACTCGACTCGCACGCGCGTTTCGTTCGAGCTCGCGGAGAAGATGCTCTCGGCCGACGTCGTAAACTGGTCGGTCTCCGGCTCTTCGACGGCCAAGGGCGAGACGATGCGCGACACGGCGTGGACTCTCGAAGCTATGGGCGCGGACATCGTAGTCATGCGCCACGGTGCGGTCGGCGCGGCTCAGTACCTCGCCTCGAAGCTCAAGCACGGCATCGTGCTCAACGCGGGCGACGGCACCCACGCGCACCCGACGCAGGCGCTTCTCGACGTCTACACGGCGTGGAAGCACTTCGGCAGCCTCGAAGGACGCAAAATAGCGCTCGTCGGCGACGTGCTGCACAGCCGCGTCGCGCGCAGCGACGTCATAGCCTTCAAGACTATGGGCTGCGAAGTCGTTCTTTCCGGCCCGCCGACCCTCATGCCGCGCGAGGTCGAGTGCCTCGGCGTCACCTACGAGCGCGACGCGCGCAAGGCCGTCGAGGACGCTGACATGGTCTACCTGCTCCGCATCCAGCGCGAGCGCCAGCAGGACGGGTTGTTCCCGTCGGTCGACGAGTATCACCGCTGGTGGGGCGCGGACGAAGAACTCATGAAGCTCGCGAAGCCCGGCGCTCTCGCGATGCATCCCGGACCGATCAACCGCGGCGTCGAAATCGCCTCCGAGGTGGCGGACGGACATCAAAGCGTGATACTGGAGCAGGTTCGTTCGGGCGTCGCCACGAGGATGGCGCTTCTCTATCTCTGCGGCGGAGGTGCGAGATAATGGAAAAGCTTTTATTCAAGGGATTCAAGGTATTCGACGGCAAAGAGTTCATAAAAGACGACTGCGTTCTCGTCGAGGACGGCAAGATTGCGAAGATAGGCTCGGGCCTTGAATGCGCGGACGCCGAGGTTGTGGAAGGAAACGGACGGCTGCTCACGCCGGGCTTCATCGATCTTCACGCTCACTTCCGCGATCCGGGGCTCGAGTGGAACGAAGACTTGAAAAGCGGCGCTATGGCGGGAGCCGCGGGCGGCTTCACGACGCTCGTCGCCATGCCGAACACGAAGCCCGCTGTCTCCGAGCCGGCGCTCGTCGAGTACGTGCTGAGCCACGGCGCGGCGGCGAAGGCCGCGCGCATACTGCCCGCAGGCTGCGTCAGCAAGAAGCGCGAGGGCAAGGAGATATGCGAGATGGAAAAAATGGCGGAGGCCGGAGCCGTGTTCTTCACCGACGACGGTTCGCCGGTGGCCACGAGCCACCTGCTGCGCCTTGCGCTGCTCTACACCGGCAAGCGTCTGCCGCGCGTCATGGAGCACCCCGAGGAGATAAGCCTCTTCCAGGGCGGGCAGGTCCACGAGGGCCGCGTCAGCGCGATGTCCGGCCTCAAAGGCATCCCCGGCGCGTCTGAGGAGATCGACGTAGCGCGCGGCATAGCGCTCGTCCGCGACACCGGCTCGCGCATCCACTTCACACACATCTCATGCGCCGGCGCAGTTGAGCTTATCCGCAACGCGAAGCGCGCGGGGCTCGACGTCACCTGCGACACGACCTTCCACCACCTCACGCTCAATGAGAACGCCGTCATCGGAAGCGGCTACAACTCGCGCTTCAAGGTCAATCCGCCGCTTCGCTCGGTCGAGGACCAGCGCGCGCTGTGGGAGGGGCTCGTGGACGGAACGATAGACGCGATAGTCACCGACCACGCTCCGTGGCACATGGACGAGAAGGACGAACCGTTCCAGGAGGCTCCCTTCGGCATCGCTTCGCTTGAGTGCGCCGCCGCGGTGCTGCTCGACTACCGCGCGAAGAACCGCCCCGAAGTGCCGCTCGAACTCATCTTTACGAAGATGACCTCAGCGCCCGCCGCGCTGCTTCCCGAAAAGTGGCAGGGCCTCGGCGTGATAGCCGAGGGCGCGTGCGCCGACCTTACGGTGATAGACGAGGCACGCACCCGCATAGTAGACTGCCAGACGTGGCACAGCAAGGCGCGCTGCTGCCCGTGGGAGGGGATAGCGCTCACGAGCTGGCCGGTCATGACCTTCGTCGAGGGGCGCAAGATCTGGCAGGACGACGAAGAACTGTAAGAAACCGCTAATTTTACCGCGCCGCCAAAATTGCGCGCGCGGCGGTTATAATATAGTAAGAACGGATAGCACAACCTTGCGTTGTGCTATCTCCTTACGGAGGGATAATTTATGGAAGAAAGACAGTGCGGGCTCATCCTCGCGCTCGACGTGCAAACGCCGGACGCGGCGCGCGAGTTCCTCGACAGACTGGACAAGGCGACGCGCTACGTGAAAATCGGGCCGCGCCTCTACGCGATGGGCGGCCTTCCGTTCGTTAAAGAAATCATAGCGAGAGGGTACGACGTGTTCCTCGACCTCAAGCTGCACGACATCCCGAACACCGTCGCCTCGGCGGTCGAGCCTCTTTCGGAAGCGGGGCTCTGGGCTCTCACGATACACACGTCGGGCGGTTATGAGATGATGGCGCGCAGCGTCGCGATGCGCGACAAGACCGGAAGCAAGATGAAGCTCTTCGGCATCACGGTGCTGACGAGCCTCGGCGGCGAGCTTTGGAGCGGCGTGCATCCCGGCTGCGATATGAACGGTGCGCTCATTGGCCGCGCCGAAACCGCGGAGCGCGCCGGCCTCGACGGTATAGTCTGCTCGCCGCTCGACCTCGAGCTTCTTCAGGGACGCGCGAAAAGGCTGCTGCGCATCGTCCCGGGCATAAGAACGAAGAAAGTAAGCACGGAGGATCAGACGCGCGTAGCCACGGCGGCGGACGCCGCGAAGGCCGGCGCGTCGTACATAGTCGTCGGGCGTCCGATACTCGAGGCCGCCGACCCGATTGCGGCGGCGAAGGATATATTGAAGACATTAGAGGAGGCTTCACGCTGATGGCCTGTACCTGCGCGAACGAAGAAGTTTCAAAGAAAATTCTTGAAATGATGAAAGAAAGCGGAGCTCATCTTCAGGGGCATTTCAAGCTCACCTCTGGGCTGCACAGCGACAACTACATGCAGTGCGCTCTCATGCTGCGCTATCCGAAGTACGCCGCCTACGCCGGCGCGGAGCTCGCGAAGCTGCTCGAGCCGTACAGGCCGGACTTCATACTTTCGCCCGCGCTCGGCGGCCTTATTATAGGCCACGAAGTCGCGCGCGCGCTCGACGTGCCGTTCCTCTTCACCGAGCGCGTAGACGGAGACATGCGCCTCAAACGCTTCCCGCACCCCGGAAAGCTGCGCTTCGCGCTCGTCGAGGACGTATGCACGACCGGCAAGTCGTCGCGCGAGTCCGCGCAGATACTCGTAGACGGAGGGGCGGAATGGGCCGGCTCCGGCTGCATTGTGGACCGCCGCGCGCCCGAGTGTCTGCCTGACTGGGATCTGAAGTCGCTGGTAAAGGTGCATTTCGCGACCTACAGGCCCGAGGAATGCCCGCTCTGCGCGGCGGGGCTTCCGCTCGTGAAGCCCGGCAGCCGCCCGGACGGAAAATAAAGCATGGCTAAAGCGGCGCGCTTTTTCGCCGCGAGTCTGACGCTGGCGCTCGCCGCGTTATTCGCGTTCGTCCCGTTTCTCTGCGCGGGACGGGCGATCGCGGCGCAGAAGCGCGTCAGGATAGCCGTAACGTCTCCGTGGCTTCTTGAAACCGCGTCGTTCATATGCGGCGACAGGGCCTCGGTGCGCGCTCTCGCCGTTCTCGAAGCCGACGGGCGCGAGCGGCTCGTCTCGCGCCCTGCGCGCGGCGAGGTCGTGATAGCCTTCGACGCGGCCGACGCATCGCGCCACAGGATAAGCGCGAAGAACTCAAACCTCGCGCTGCTCTTCGACATGGTGCAGGTTTCCGAGGAAAAGCTGCGCCGCGCCTTCTTCGACCCCGCGATGCTTCCGTTCATTGCGCAGGAGATAATGAAGGCCGTTTCAAAAATAGACCCTGAGAGCTACGCCTATTACCAGAGGCGGCTCGCCGAGTTCCAATCGCGCATAGACAGCGCCGTCGGCGTCGGGCGGCACCTTTCGGCCGGCGGCGCCTCGAAGGCGCTCGACCTGACCGGCGCCGAGGGCGTATGGCTCCGCTCGTCGATAGAGGGAATAGTCCGCCCGCCTGACGGCGTATGGAACGGCTGGCTCTCGGGGGACGGCGCGGCTCTGAGCGCCGCGCTCGACGAGGCCGCGCGGCGCGGCTGGCTGCTGTTGCTCGACCCGTGGACGCCGGAGACGATACGCGCCGCCGCCGCGGCATACCCGAACCGTATGACTCTTCCGCCTCCGTCCGGAGACGGCGACATATTCGTATTCCTTCACGACATCCTGACCTCCGTCGCCGCGCGCCTCGGCGCGGAAAAGCCGTCTCAAAAGTAATGTGTAAATCGGAAAAATAATGTAGAATAGACGATACGGCGCGCACGGACGCGCGCCGCTATCTCTGTGGAAAAAGAGGTCTCCGATGAAAATAAAACGAGTTTTAGCCGCGCTATGCGCAATATCAGCGCTCTGCTCAGCGTCGCTCCCGGCAATCGCCGCGCAGGCGCAGCAGGGCGGCGTGAAGAAGGTGGAGACGACGCTCTCCGCCGACAGCATCGACTACAACGTCAACACGGGCGACGCGCGCGCCTCCGGCAACGTCGTCATAAAACGCGAGGGCGCGACGCTCTGGGGCGACGAGGCCGAAGGCAATACGAACGACGAAGTGATGACGCTGCGCGGCAACGTGCGCGGAGAATTCCCAGAACAGGACGCGACGCTCAAATCGGAGAGCGCCACGTGGACCGGGGACAAATCCAAACGCACCGACGGCCTCGTTGAGGCATTCGGCAGCGTGCGGCTCACGCGCGGCGCGGAAGACTACCTCAACGCCGACTATGTGCGCTGGGAGCCTGGGACTGAAAACTACGCCGCGCGCGGCGGCGTGGACGGCCTGCTCGAAAAGAAAATCCTGAAAGCCGACGACGCGAGACGCAGCGGAAATAAATTCTGGGCCACGGGAGTGCGCCGTTACGAGGACCTGGTAGAAAAGTTCGCCGTCTCGGCGCGTACAGTCGAAGGCACCCTGGCGCCGGACCCGCAGACCGGACAGGACGCGCTCAAGGACATGGTGGCCGACCGTAACGTCGTGCTCGATTATGTGGACCGCGAGGGGCTCAAGACGCGCGTGACCGGCGACAGGGCCGTCTATTCGAAGGCCCGCGGCACGATAGTCGTCTCGGGCAACACGAAGGCCGTCCGCAGCGACGGCAAGACCGTCACAGCCGATACGATGGTCGTCCACGAGGACACGAGGGTGATCGAAGCCAAGGGCAATTCGCGCATAATCTTCGTAGTGGACGAGGAAGAGCAGCCGGCGGATCAGAAGAAGGACGGCGGAAAGAACGCGAAAAAGTCCGGAGCTCCCGCCAGGAGCGCCGAAAAGAGCCCCGAAACCGGCGGCACGCCCAAAGCCGAGAGCGGAGCCAAGCGCCCCTCATCAGGCTCGGAGAGCACTCTCAGTGACGACGAGACGCGCTGGGTGGAGGGCTGGTAGGATGGCGCTCGAAACAGCCGCGACGACCCTGCGCGCGGAAAAGCTCATCAAAAGCTTCAGCGGGCGGCGCGTAGTCAACGAAGTCAGCGTAAAGATAGACAAGGGCGAGATAGTCGGGCTGCTCGGGCCGAACGGCGCCGGCAAGAGCACGACATTTTACATGATAGTCGGGCGCATCATCCCGGATTCCGGCAGCGTATGGCTCGGCGCGCAGGAGCTTTCCGGCCTTCCGATGTACCGGCGCGCGCGCGCCGGGATAGGCTACCTGCCGCAGGAGGCCTCGGTGTTCCGCAGCCTCACCGTGCGCCAGAACCTCGACCTCGTGCTCGAGGAATCGGGCGTCCCGGCGGACGTGCGCGGCGAAAAGATATCCGCGCTGCTCGACGACTACGGATTAAAGCATCTTCAGGACACGAAGGGCGTCTCGCTCTCCGGAGGCGAGCGCCGCCGCGTCGAGATAGCGCGCTGCCTCGCGCTCGAGCCGCATTTCATACTTCTCGACGAGCCGTTCAGCGGAATCGACCCGATAGCGGTCGCGGACCTTCAGTCGATAATCAGAGACCTCAAAGAGCGCGGCTACGGAATACTGCTCACCGACCACAACGTCCGCGAGACGCTTTCGATTACAGACCGCGCCTACCTCATATACGAAGGCAAGGTATTCCTCGAGGGCGAGCCGGAAGAAATCGCCGAAAACGTAAAGGCGCGCGAGCTCTATCTCGGAAAGGATTTCAGCTGGTAGCCCCGGGCGGCGTTTTGCCTGCGCCGCCCGGCAGGCGCGCCGGCGCTTCCTTCCGGCGTTGAAACGTAAAAAACGGCGGCTCTTTCGGGCCGTTTTTATTTTTATATAATATGGTGTGATTTTGACATTATGCGCGACGATTCCATAAACGGCAACAAAACCGGCGAGGCGGCAAAAAATCACGCTTCACGCTTAAACGGGGGCAATGAAAGCGGCGGGGCGGTGAAAAATTACGCGCCGCGCTTAAACGGAAACAATGAAACCGGCGCGGCGGCGGTAAGTCACGCACAGCGCGTAACCGGCGGCAATGAAACCGGCGTGACGGCGGGCAATCGAGCGCCGCGCTCAGACGGAGGCAATGAAGCCGGCGAGGCGGCGAAAAATCACGCGCCGCGCTCAAACGAAAGCAATAAAACCGGCGAGGCTCCGAAAAACTGCGGAGAAAAAGCAAAACGCCCGGACGCGCTCTCGGGCATGGTCTTCCACGCCATGCGCATGATGGCCGGGACGCTCGTCAGCCGCGTGCTCGGCCTCGTGCGCGAGATGCTCACGGCCGCGCTCTTCGGCGCGACGCGGCAGCTCGACGCCTTTTTCGTAGCCTATACCCTCGCGAACCTATCGCGCCAGCTTCTCGCCGAGGGGGCTCTTTCAGCCTCGTTCGTCCCCGTCTTCTCGCGCACTCTCGCGGCGGACGGGCGCGACGACGCGAGACGCCTCGCCGACGAGGCTCTGACGATACTCATCTTCGGATGCAGCGCCGTCGTCGCGGCCGGAATTCTGCTTTCGCCCTTCCTCGTCGACATAATGGCCCCTGGCTTCGCGCCCGAGGAACGCGCAGTCGCGGTGACGCTGACGCGCATGATGTTCCCCTTCCTGATGCTAGTCTCCGTCGGCGCGCTCGCGATGGGCGTCCTGAACAGCCTCGGCAGCTTCTTCGTCCCGGCGATAGCGCCCGCGCTGAGCAACCTTGCATATATAATCTTTCTTCTCGCGACTATGCGCGAGCTGTCCGTATGGAACCTCGCCTTCGCCGTGCTGACCGGCGGAGCCTTCCACATGCTGCTCCAGGTCTACTGGTGCTCGCGGCTGAAGTTCACGCTGCGCCCGCGCAGGCCGGATTTTGCAGACCCGCAGCTCCGCGGCATGATGGCGCTCTTTCTGCCATACGCGGCCGGACTGTCGCTCAACCAGCTCAACCCCGTCATAAGCCGTATGCTCGGCTCCTTCCTCGACGGCGGCTCCATATCGGTGCTGACCTACGCCGACCGCGTGCTCCAGCTCCCGCTCGGCCTCTTCGTCATAGCAATCTCGCAGGCCGTCCTTCCCGTGCTCTCGCGGCAGGACCCGAACGACACGGCCTCCTTCTGCGACTTCGTGCGCGGAGCGATGCGCTTCAACCTCTTCGTCGTGCTTCCCGTAGCTGCGGGGCTCTGCATGGTGTCGCACGAGGTCGTCCACCTGCTCTTCTTCCGCGGCGCGTTTTCCGAATGGGCATGGCACGCGACCGGGACGGCTCTCTCGCTCTACGCGCTCGGCCTTCCGGGCATGGCCAGCAGCACCGTGATAATGCGCGCCATCTACGCGCGCCGTATGCCGCGCGCCGCCGTGCTCGTGACCGGCGTGACTGTCGCAGTCAACCTCGCCGCCAGCGTCGTCCTGATGCGCTTCTTCGCATACGCGGGGCTCGCCGCGGCTTCGGCCTCGGCCTTCACTGCGGCGAGTATCTTCGCCGCGTGGAAGCTCTCACGAAACATAGGCGGACGGCTCCGCATCTTTGAGCTTTCGTGGCTCTGGCGCGTCCTGCTTCCGCTCGCCGCAATGTCCGCGGCTCTCGCCGTTTTTAAGAAATTCATGCCGTATCCCGACGCTTCGGCCCTTTCCGCGAGGCTGCTATGGCTCTTCGCCGCGACGGCCGGCGGAGGCGCGGTGTACGCCGCGGGCACGCTCGCTCTGCGCTGCCCCGAGTGGCGGTGGATATGCGGCGCGGTTAAAAAGCGCGGCTGACGGCCCCTTTCTGGTGTAAAATATTCTTGCGCGGCCTTTCGCCCGAAGCCGCGAAATCTTTGATTGGGGGAAAAGGCCGTGAAAAATAAAATATTCTTCTTTGCAGCGGTCGCCGCGCTCTGCGTCCTGTTCGCCTCCGCCGCCTGCGCGCGCGAATGGGAGCCGGGACAGGTGGACGCGACTGAGCTCCTCGGCGCGCGCCAGACCGACGTATGGGTCGAGGGAGAGCGCTTCGGCGACATGGTGATAGGCTCGCGCGCGTCGCTTCAGATAATATACGTGGACAGCGACCTCGCCGCCGCCGTGAGCGCCGACTTCGCCATACAGGACTGGGCGAAGAAAATGGTGCAGTACTACGGGAGCGACGGGACGCGCGGCAAGGCTCTCTTTATCGCGCACATAGAGACCTTCAAGCCGATGGAGGTGGCTCCGGAAAATATCTTCGTCGGCGGCTACCACCTGGCTAAGGGCGACGTGCTCTCGCCGAGCATGACGAACCCGTTCGGCGAGCTCGGTTCGGGCGAAAAAGGCTACTTCGCCTTCGTCGTCCCCGCATCCGAGCTGAAAGCCGGAAAAGAAATACCTGTAGGATATGGAGATGATTCCGTATTATGGAAAGTACCGAAATAAAAGAAGCGCCACACACATATAAGTGCGTCGAGTGCGGCCTCGTCTTCGACAGCAAGACGCACGCCGAGAAATGCCCGAACTGCCGCTGCCGCGTGCTGATCCACGTGAAAGGCGAAAAACGGAGCGCCGGCTGCGGCTCATGCTCCGGCGGCAACTGTTCCTGCTGCGGAGGCTGCTCGCACTGATGGGTGAAAAGCACGGCGGTTTTGTAACTCTCGGGATAGAGTCGAGCTGCGACGACACCGCGCTCGCAGTCACGGCGGACGGCAGCCGCGTCGTCGCGGACGCCATATCGAGCCAGATAGACTCGCACAGCGTCTACGGCGGCGTTGTGCCGGAGCTCGCCTCGCGTATGCACCAGGAGGCCATACTTCCGCTGCTCTGCAAAATTCTCGCCGAAGCCGGAATATCCTCGCCGCGCGACGAAATAGACCTCATAGCCGTGACGGCTGGGCCGGGGCTCATGGGCTCTCTGCTCGTCGGCGTGATGACGGCGAAGGCGCTCGCGCAGGGCTGGGGCGTGCCGCTCATAGGAGTGAACCACCTTGAAGGGCACATCTTCGCGAACGTCGCGCGTAAAGAAGGCGACGACCGCCCCGTGCCCGAGCCGCCCTTTGTATCGATGATAGTATCGGGCGGACACACCGAGGTCGTCCTCGTGCGGGCGTTCGGAGACTACGAGCTGCTCGGCTCCACGCGCGACGACGCCGCGGGCGAAGCCTACGACAAGGTGTCGAAAGTCCTCGGCCTCGGCTATCCCGGCGGCCCGGTGATCGACCGCCTCGCCGCCGGCGGAAACCCCGAAGCTTTCCGCCTTCCGCTGCCGCTCGCCGGAAGCAAAGAAATCGAATTCAGCTTCAGCGGCCTCAAGACAGCCGCGATAACCCTCATAGAAAAAGAAAAAGCCGAAGGCTGCGAGTTCCCGCTCGCCGACGTCTGCGCGTCGTTCCAGCGCGCGGTGGTTGAAAGCCTTCTGTCCAAACTCAAACTCGCGGTAAAAAACACCGGGGTAAAGCGCGTTACTCTCTCCGGCGGCGTCGCCGCTAACTCCGCGCTGCGCGCCGCCCTCGCGGACTACGCGAAAGCGAAGGGCGTCGAGCTCTTCCTGCCGCCGCGCGCCATGTGCACCGACAACGCCGCGATGATAGCCGCCGCCGGATACGCCTCCTACATGCGCGGAAACCGCTCGACCCTCGCGCTCTCGCCGAACCCGTCGTGGAGCGTGTGGTAAATACACGAAAGGACGTTGGACATGCCCTCAAAAGAATGGCTCGAAAAATACGAAGCCGTAAAAGAAAAGCTCCGCTGCAAGAAAGATTTGGACGCCTACTTCACCGAGAAGAAAATAGGGACGATGGACGTCGATACGCTCGAAATAGGCGCAGTCTCATTCCCGATCGGGGAGGTCATAGCCTGCGACCCCCTCGTGGAATTCGCCGACGCGCGCCCCTACATGCAGACGATACCGGCGGGAACATATCCCGTGACCGTCTGCGTCGTCCCGAGCGAAAAATACGGAAACCGCTACGCCTGCGTAAAAGTCGCCGTAAGCGACGCCAAGCCTGTGCGCTACGAGATGGGCCTGCAAGGCGACGAAGAACTTGACGAACTCGGCGACGACGAAATTTTCGGCTTCGGCGTCGACGCGGGGATGGGCTGCGTCGCCGACGTAAAAACTCGCGACGCTTTCTTTGAATACTGGAAAAAGCGCGAAGCGGAAGAAGAGGGTATTGATTACTACGACGACCTCTTCTGCGACCTTCTCGAAGAAAACGCAAAAGCGTACCCGAAATACCAATGCAAGTACGGCGACTGGCTCAACTGGACGATTCCATGGACGGGGCTGAACCTCCCGATATTCGCCTCCGGCTGGGGCGACGGCGTATATCCCGTCTACTTCGGCTATGACGCGGACGGCAAAGTCTGCGGCGTCTACGTCCATTTCATAGACGTGGAAGAGGACTACAGCGACGACGGCGAATAGCGCCTAAGACAAAGCGCGCTCATGCGCGCAGATTTAACGTCAGTGAGTAAAAAAACAGCCCGAAGCCGGATGGCGGCCTCGGGCATATTTTTGCAGATTGACGGTAAATTTCTATTTCTTCAGCCCTTCGACGAATTCCTTCATCCGCTTCATGCCCTCTTTGATGTTGTCCATCGAGCATGCGTAGGAGAGGCGGATGTAGCCGGGGGCGAGGAAGGCCGTGCCGGGAACGGCGGCGACGTATTTTTCGTTGAGCAGCATCTCGCAGAACTTCATATCGTCGGGCACCGGGCAGCCTGTCACGTCCACGAATACGTAGAAAGCTCCTTCAGGCTCGCGGACTTTCAGCCCCGGGATGTCGTTTATCATGTCTACGATGACGCGGCGGCGTTTCTCAAACTCGGCGCGCATCTTCTCGACGTCCTCGTCCGCTCCTTCGACCGCGCCGTAGGCGGCCCACTGGGCTATCGAGCTCGCGTTCGAGGTGAGGTGCGTCTGGAGCGTCGCCATCTTCGCGATTATCTCCTTCGGGCCGAGCGCGTAGCCGATGCGCCAGCCGGTCATAGCGTAGGCCTTGCTTACGCCGTTGATTATTATGACGCGGTCCTTTACCTCGGGGACGACGTTGATTATGTTCACATGCTTCGCCGGCTCGTATGCGAAGCGCTCGTATATCTCGTCGAAGATTATCCAGAGGTCTTTTTCTATAGCGACCTCGGCTATCATGCGCAGCGTCTCCTCGGGGTAAATAGCGCCGGTCGGGTTCGACGGCGAGTTGACGACTATGCCGACGGTCTTCGGACCTATGGCTTCGAGCAGCTTTTCCTTAGTCGGGAGAAGGCCGGTAGACATCGTGTCCACCACTTTTTCGACGCCGCCCGCCATGTGGAGCTGCTCGATGTAGCTGACCCAAGCGGGCGCGAAGAGCACGACCTCGTCGCCGTCGTCTACGAGCGCCTGCATGGCCTCGTAGAGCAGCGGCTTCGCTCCGGCCGCGACTATCACCTCGTCGGGCTTGTATTCGAGGCCGAAACGTCTTTTATAGTAATCGCAGACGGCGCGGCGCAGCTCGATTATTCCAGTGTTCAGCGTGTAGTGTGATTCGCCGCGTTTGATGGCCTCTATCGCGGCGTCGTTGGCGGACTTGGGGGAGCCGAAGTCCGGTTCGCCCATGCTGAAGGAAAGCACAGGCTTGCCCTCGGCCTTCATATTTTTCGCGGCGGCGGATATGCTGACCGTCGCGGAGGGGGCTATGTTCAGGATTCTCTTTGAAAACTTCACTTTTATGTCCTCCTTCTCTTAAATGATAGGTTTTGCAGCGTTCGCGGTAAAAACGCGAAAATACTGATGCTATAATAACACAGCCCGCCATTTGTAACAATATTCCACTGAAAATAGTGCGGCGGAGAAGCGTAAATTTAAGCATTGGCGGTGGACTTTATGAAAAATATTTACATAATTTCCTCATTTGTGTGGATTTGAATGTCATGATAAAATATAGTCAGCTACAGGAAACACAAGCAGCATAACGAATGGAGGAGTGGCTATGGAAGTACGTTTCTTTACACGCAATGTCGAACTCCCCGGAGACATTAAGGATTATATGGAGAAGAAGCTTCTCAAGATAGAAAAGTTCTTCGACCGTATCCTTGACACTCAGGTCGTGCTCAACTACAAGCGGGGCATGAACGTGGTCGAGATCACCGCGAACGTAAACGGCGTCATAATGCGAGGCGAGGACTACGCGCCCGATCTGCGCAAGGCCTTCGACAAGGCGCTGAAAAATATAGAACGCCAGGTGAAGAAGCACAAAAGCTACCTCACCGACAGGGCGCGCATGAAAGTCCAGGACGTCTCCTTCGATATAGACCCGGAGATAATGACTGGCGCCGCCCCGGAGAAGGAAGAGCAGCACGAGATAGTCAAGAGAAAGAAATTCTCCGTAGACGTTATGACTCCGCTCGAGGCGACTATGCAGATGGATCTCCTCGGGCACTCCTTCTTCATCTTCAAGAACGACGAAACCGGCGAGATAAACGTGGTCTACCGCCGCGAAGAAGGCGGCTACGGACTGCTCGAGCCGAAATAGGCGCATATTAGAAAACCATTCGCCGGGCCGCCCCGGCGCGAAAGCCCCTCCTTCGCGGAGGGGCTTTTTCATGCGCAAAAAACATATAATTTATGTATATTTTGTATTGCAAAATAAGCGATATAATTTTAATTTTTTATAGCTATAAGCTATATTACATATAGTTTTATGGCATGATTACTTGGAGGTTAGTGCGACAAACATCATTATGTAAATTACTTTAAGAACGTATGCGTTGCCTAAAATATCTTTTTAAGAATTCAAAAAATACCATGACTTCTTGTTTCTTAATACCATCGTCAGGCCAACTTATGAATATATTTCTTCTACAAATCGGATTAGTGATATTTAATAAATTAGCTTTATCTGATTGTATTTTCCCCCAAGTGATTTCTGGCCACAACGTTATGCCTAACCCGGCGCTTACCAGCTCTCTGATTGTATATGGGCTATCGCTCTCAAAAGCAATATTTGGAGAGTATCCACAAAGATTAAAAAAATGCATCGTGATGTCTCGCAATATGTGATTTTTTAGCATTACAAAGCTTTCATATCGCAAATCTGCAAGATCGACGGCATTAGTTAATGCTAATGGTGATGACGCTGGGACTGCCAGCTTCAAATCCTCACTCATTACTAACGCGCTGTTGTTTAACATAACATTAGGTAATGTTGAGGATATACATAAATCATATTTTGCATTTTTATTCTGCAATAGTTGGAAATTTATCAATGGATACTCTTTCTTAAACTTAAGCAAAATATCTGGAAGTAAAGAAGTCGCAGCAAGAACATTGAAAATAATCGTGGATTGACGTTTACCAGCTGCAATGCTCAATTCATTCGGTAAATTATTGAGCGTTGCAAGAACGCTCTTTAGACGTTCTTGCAACGCCTTTCCTGCGTTGTTTAGCTTTATGCGTTTGCCGTTGCGATCAAATAACTGCACTCCTAATTCTTGTTCCAATTGTATTATGGCTTTACTGACAGAAGGTTGAGAAACTAGCAGTTCGTCAGCTGCTTTGGAAAAATTTTCATATTTAGCGACTGTTAAAAAGTAGCGCAGTTGGAATAATTCCATCGGTATAGGTTCTCCTCTAATAACTTTCATCTATAAAACATATTCTTATTATATATTGGACAATATTAACAAACAAGGATAAATTTATTGTTAACATTATGGCGCCTAATTAGGTAAGAGATATCTACAATCTGCAGGTTGATTGATCTAAACTTAAAAGGAGGAAATTATAATGAATTTAAAAGGTATGAGTTTCTTTGATAATCATACGCATCTTATCGATCCTACTTTGACATCTCTGACTAAAAAAAGTTTCATAATGCGCTTTATCCATGGCTACCAGGATATGGAACCTTGGGATAAGGGCGTTGAGTCGGATTATACCTATGGACATGCCTCTGATTGGCAGGTAAGCAACATAGAAAATCTAGGTGTAGTGAAGCTGATTAGTCATTATCTTGCCGAGCGTTTTGATTGCGAAGAAACACCAGACGCTGTGATAGCCGCAAGGAATACATATATAGACGGCAGCGTTGAAAAACTGAAAGAATACACAAAGAGTCTTTATAACGAAGAAGGCATTATCGGTACAGTCCTTGACAGCCACGATCCGTGGGGCGATATAAAAGACAAAGCTTTTCCGTGCCCTGTATACCGCCTATACAATTTTGAAGATGATTATTTTGAACTGCTTCCTACAGCAAGTTCTTTCAAAGCTCTGATGGAAAATGTCGAACAGAGGATTCGTAAGGCTATTTCTGATGGTTTCACGGCGCTAAAAGGGCACGTGGCAGAGAATTACACAATGGAAGTACGTGTGATTTCTGACAGTGAAGCTGAGAAGAAATTTGCTGCGGCACAAAAAGGCGAGGATAAAACGGCAGTGGAGGACGTTTTCTTTGCGATGTACAGACATGTCCTTCTGATTGCATCAGAGCTAAATGTCACAGTGCATATCCATGCCGGAACGACTGGTTTTAACCGTCCAAGCGCAGCATATGTGCCGCATCTTGATCCATTTCTTTTTGTTCCCTTTTATACATCCGATCTCGCTTTGACTAAGACTAAAATTGTATTCCTGCACCAGGGATTCCCATATACACGTCATGCTGGGATGATGGCGTATTCGTTCCCGAATATTTTTGTCGATACCAGCTGGGTTCTGCCATGGAACTCATATGCGTTCCGCACTAATATAGAGGATCTGCTCGGCGTGTGTCCGCATAAGAAAATCCTGTTTGGTACAGGACAGCATGGATTCCCCGAAATTGCATGGACAGCTGCAAAGGTGTCAAAAGCCTGGCTCGGCGAAATACTTGACGACTACATACGGCTTGGGCTTATGTCCGCAAACCAGGCTGAAAAAACGGCAAGGCAGCTTCTCTTTGAAAACGGTAAAGAGTTGTACCATATTCAATAAGCATCATATCTGAGGGCTGTATTTTTCAGCCCTCAGCCTTTTCTCTTTTTTCCCCATTAAAATTTTGATATAAGGAGGGCTATTAGGTGATTACAGTTATAGTCCCAATATGCTTGCTGGTATTCTTGCTATTATGTAAAAAAGTACCTCTTGTTGGCGGAAAGATTTGGCCGTCATTGGGGGTGGCTTCTATTTGCGCTCTAGTTATGGGTGGAATTTACAATCCTATTAAGTGGATAAGCGCATGGTTATACGGTATAGATACAATTGCATGGGTGCTCTTTCTTACGGTATTCGGAAGTATATATGCTCAAACTCAAATTCAGCTGGGAACGATGGACACCGTCTTCAGCTGCTTTAAAGCTAAGTTTGGCGAACGCCCTCGTATATTGGTTTGCTGCATACTACTGACTCTGGTTATTGCTGGCGCATTGCTGGGCGGAGGCACAGCATCTATCGCTATAGTCGGCGTACTTATGATACCTTCATTGGTCCAGCTGGGGCTTGATCCTACTAAGGTATGTGCTACGTTGGTCATGGGCGGTGCGATTGGATCTCTAATGCCGCCTGTGAGTCAAGCGATATTTCTGTCTTCGTCGCTTATCCATACAGAGGTAGACCTGGCGAACCAGTATTGCTATTTCACGGTGGGCAGTGCATTTATTGTCGAATGTATTTACGTTTCATTTTGCTTTATAGACAAGAATGCAAAAATCGTCGACTATGATGAAAATGGAAATATTATTCCTCCGAGAAAAGTAAAAGATATTTTAATAGAGAGATGGTGGACGTTAATTCCGTTCTTATTCCTGCTGGTACTGGTGATACTGAGAACGGTTAAAATAATAGATATTGTGCCGCTTGTTTTTAATCAGATCTCTATTGGTGGAGTGCCGTTTATGACCGCTATCAGTAAGATCTTTTTTATCAAAGGATTCACTAATGTGACAAATTTGATACTTGTTCTTTCAACACTTGTGGCATATATATTCCCTATCGTTAGAAAGACGAAGTTCGAATGTATAGTCGTTGGTGTTAAGAACTCCGTTTCAATGATGATAGTACTTTTCTTCTCTGCGCTTATGGTTGGAGCGTTTACGTATGGCGGGCAGATAGAGATTGTAAAGGATTTCGCTATGGGCCTTGATCTCCACGTACTCAAATTCGGCGGTATGGCCGCGATGGTAATTATGGGTATGCTTACAGGTACGCAGTCTACTCCTAATAATGCGATATTCTCGTTCTTTGGGCCTGCGTTGCTACAGGCCGGCATTCTTCCTGGCAAAGCCGCTGCTGCTGGAGCGCAGTTTGCAGCCGCAGGACAAGGAATGCCGCCTGCAGATACATGTACTTTCTTTACGGCTGGACTGGTTGGCAGTGTACTGAATGCTGAAGTTAATCCCGTAAGATCTATGTTGCTTGCGACTCCTGTTTGGCTTTGGGTTGTCTTTACAGGTATGATTTTACTGTACGTGTAATATGTAGCGTGTGGGGTCGGCGCGCGGCTTTTACTCATATCATAAATGAGTTTAGCTGCGTGCCGCCGTTTACGGTGTCTTTATAGAGAGGAACAAAATATGAATATTATTCTGTATGCCACTTTTGCGTACGCCTTAACAGCGATTATATCAGTTGTAATGATTTCGGTTGTTGTGTTGTTAATAAAAATATTAATGAAGTTTCAATCTGCTGAGCAGACAGAAGGTGAGTAAAGATGATTAAAAGTGAAATTGTTTTAAACTTATTTCCTGGAATAGCCAGCTTTGCCTTTCAAGATTTAAACATAGCTGTTGCTCGTATAGTACTGATAGTTATGGGCTTTTTATTGGCTTATTATGGTTACAAAAGAAAACTTGAGCCGTTGATTATGGTTCCTATGGGAGTCGGACTTATTTGTATTAACGCCGGAGTATTGTTTCTAAAGGACGGCTCACTAGGCACATTGTTTGTTGCACCGCTTGTTGAAGATCCTTCTGCGCTTATTAACATCATGCAGGTTAATTTCCTTCAGCCGATTTATAATTTTATGTTCAGCAACAGTCTCATAGCATGTTTAGTGTTTATGGGAATAGGCGCTATGAGTGAAATAAGTTTTATTATAATGAATCCATTTACAAGTATTTTTATAGCTCTTTGCGCAGAGCTCGGTACGTTTGTTGCTCTTGTAATAGGCGTCTATTTAGGACTCACGCCTCAAGAAGCGGCCTCGGTGGCGATAATAGGAGGAGCCGACGGGCCAATGGTGCTGTTTGGTTCATTGATGATGGCGCCTAAGCTCTTTGTGCCTATCTCTATAATTGCGTATCTCTATTTAAGCCTTACTTATGCGGCTTATCCGTATCTTGTAAAAAAATTAGTTCCTACAAAATATAGGGGGATAGACTATATAGAAGAAATCCCGGAGATACAGCCAAAAACAATTTTTATATTTTGTCTGGCAGCATGCGCGTTGTTATGCCTTTTGCTTCCGGTAGCAGCGCCTCTCATAATGTCCTTTTTTCTGGGATTAATTATCAAGGAGGCTAAAATAGAGCCTTATCTGGAACTTTTGGAAAATACGATTCTTTATCTTTCAACGTTGCTGTTGGGGCTTATGCTTGGAACGTTATGTGAAGCGTCTGTGCTTCTTGACCCTAAAGTCATTAAACTGCTGATAATAGGTGTCGCCGCCCTTTTATTCTCTGGGCTTGGAGGTATAGCCGGAGGCTGGATCATGTATGTAGTTAAAAAGAAAAACTTTAATCCTCTTATAGGTATTGCGGGAGTCTCATGTGTGCCAACTACAGCAAAAATAGCGCAGCATGTAGCTGAAGAAGAAAATCCGTTTGCCGTCATCCTTCCCATTGCGATGGGGGCGAATATAGCCGGAGTCATTGTCTCTGCTATTGCAACTGGCATATATGTCTCAACTATAGGTCTTGTCCAGTAATGCGTTTTAATCCTTTAGCTATAAAGTATGAAAAATATATAGATGAATATGAAGAAAGAGACGTTTTACACTTTCGCCGCGTAAGCTCTACAAATATTGTCGCTAAAAATTTAGCGATAAATGGGAGCAAAGTTGCTGTTATTGCAGATTCGCAGTTTATGGGACGTGGAAGAATGTCTCGTCTTTGGGAATCTGAAGTAGGTGGTTTGTATTTAACTCTGACTCAGAAAATAGATTTACAGGATCGCATAATTCCTATGATTAGTATGGCGGCCTCTATAGCGGCATTGCGATGTATATCCGATATCAGTGGCTTAGCGTGCAGAATTAAATGGCCGAATGATGTTTTGGTAAATAATAAAAAAATATGCGGGGTTCTATCAGAAGCTATATGGGGAGCTGATAAATTAGATTTTGTGCTTGTCGGATTCGGCTTAAACATTAATCAGAGTTTTGATTCGTTCTCGTCCGGCATAAAAAAACTTGCTACTTCTATTTATCTTGAAACAGAGAAAAGATTTCCAATCAAAGAAGTAGCGTTTTCATTGATACATAATATGAACCGAGAGATTAATGAAATATCCGTATATGGACCGTCTTGTATGGTCGGTAGATATCGGCGATATTGTGAAACGCTAGGAAAGAGAATATCTGTATTTGACGGCGATGATGAGATTTTTGAAGGTGAAGCGATAGCAATTAACGAAGACGGCGCTCTGGTTGTTAAAGATTCTGCCGGTAAGATAGAAACGTTTCTCTATGGAGAAGTAAGTAATAGGATGATATGAGTTGAAAGGGTGTGTCAGTTATGATCAGTGGCAGTCTTTCAGGTGTATGGGATAATATCAAACGAGATACAGCACGGCGTTTAAGTGCCGCATCTGCGTTAGTAACGGGACAAGGCTCAAAGATAGTATTATCAGATAATACAGTAAAATTGCTGGAAAGTGTGATTAAACCTTACGATATTGTAAACTTGGAAGGGAACAACCAGAAACAAGCTGATTTTTTAGCTAGATGTCTTTGTAAAGTTGATCCATCGGTTGTACATGACCTCCATATGGTGCAATCAGTTATTGCATTGCCTGAACATATTGAAGTTTTTGAACGCGGCATTGCGCAAAAACTTGATTTTTCATTTTCAGGCCCACAAGCTGGAAAAGTCGCCGAGTTGATAAATAGCGGTAATATTGAACTTGGAGCGATACATACATATCTTGAACTTTATGGACGGTATTTCGTCGACTTGACCCCTAGAGTGGCTTTGGTTGCAGCGGTGCAAGCCGATAGGGACGGTAATTTATATACCGGTTTTAGTACGGAGGATACCCCTGTTATTGTTGAAGCGACAAAATTTAAACAAGGGATAGTCATAGCACAGGTCAATCAAATCGTAGACAAGTTGCCGAGGATTGATATTCCTGGGGATTGGGTTGATTTTATTGTACAGTCTCCGGAACCTTTTTATATAGAACCGCTCTTTACCAGAAATCCGGCACTGATCACAGAAGCGCAAATATTGAGAGGAATGATGGCAATAAAAGGCATTTATGCGGAATATGCCGTTAAGACTCTTAACCATGGCATAGGCTTTGATACGGCTGCAATTGAGCTGTTACTGCCGACATATGCCGAATCTTTAGGGCTAAAGGGGAAAATTTGTACACATTTTGTATTGAATCCGCATCCGACCTTAATCCCGGCCATCGAAACAGGATGGGTTCAGTCGGTCCATTGTTTTGGCGGAGAACTTGGTATGGAGGATTACGTTGCTGCCAGGTCAGATATATTCTTTAATGGTCCGGATGGTTCAATGCGTTCGAATCGAGCTTTTTCGCAAGTTGCCGGACATTATGCAACTGATATGTTTATCGGCGGGACTTTGCAAATAGATAAATGGGGCAACAGCAGCACTGCAACGGCAAAACGCGTGTCCGGATTTGGCGGGGCTCCTAATATGGGATGCGACCCCAAAGGTCGGCGGCATGCAAGTGAAGCATGGATGCAATGCGGCGCCGAGGATGTTGGTATTAGCAAAAATATTGGGCCGCTGCACAGAGGAAAAAAACTTGTCGTCCAGTTGGCCGAAACATTCAGAGAGAAGATGGCTTCTTGTTTTGTAAATGAACTGGACGCCGTTGCTCTATCACAAAATGCGCACCTTACGATTGAACCAATAATGATTTATGGGGACGATCTTACGCATATTGTTACAGAAGAAGGTATCGCGTACCTACATAAGTGCCACGATATAGAAGAACGCATGGCTGCTATCCGAGGCGTTGCGGGTTTTACGGATATCGGTTTGTCTGCCGATCCGGATGAAACTGCGAAGTTAAGGGAGCTTGGAGTTATAAAAACCCCCGAGGATTTGGGGATTAATATAACGCAGGCGAATAAGTCTATGCTTGCGGCCCAAAGTATCAGGGAGCTTGTTAAATGGTCTCACGGCTTGTATCAGCCGCCGAAGCAGTTTAGGACATGGTAGTTTAGGAGGATATTATTTATGGCGCTGCAGACTTTGTATTACGAATTTAAAGTGGCTGACCCGAAAAGCATTCCTGCAGAGTGGGGCCATTATGGTGTAACTGGCTCCGGTGACCTTGAAGTATTGTTTGAACGACAGAATTTAAATGGAAGTGTTAAAGTAAAAGTAGTTACACCAGTAAAAGGATTTGAAAAAGTGTGGGAAAAGGTTTTGGAAAGATTTGTGAAAGAATTTAGCCTTGGAGATTTGTCTATAGAAATTAACGACGATAACGCTACGCCTGTAGTTGTTTATATGCGTTTAAGACAAGGGCTGGTAGAGACAGGCTTCCTCAAAGGAGAGTAATTTATATGCGCGATTGGAATAAAATCAGTGCTAGGAAATTTTCTGAAATTCATGCCAGGGAACGTGCGATAGGCCTTGTTGACAAAGATACTTTTACAGAGTTCTTAGGACCAAGAAAAAAATTTTCAAGTCCACACTTACCTTTGCTCGGCGTCGCCGTAGAATTTGATGACGGCCTTGTCTCTGGAATGGGGCTTATTGATAAACATCCTGTTTTTGTTAATTCGATGGAGGGGAAATTTATCGGAGGTTCTATAGGAGAAGTAGGCGGAGCAAAGCTCGTAATGTCACTCAGATTAGCCTTGGAAACATATAATATGATTCCAGAAGAAGAGCTTGAAAGCCGCCGCCCTCTTGTGGTTATTTCATTTGAAACCGGTGGAGTGAGGCTTCATGAGGCTAACGCTGGGTTGTTGGCTCATGCGGAAGTTATAGATGCTATTCAGGATTTAAGACATAAAGTTCCTGTTATTGCTGTAATTGGAAGCAAAGTAGGGTGTTTTGGCGGAATGGGGTTTGTAGCGGCAGCTACAGATGTAGTTGTGATGAGTGATGTCGGTCGTTTAGGTTTGACTGGTCCAGAAGTTATAGAGCAGGAAGTAGGAAAAGAAGAATTTGACGCTTCCGATAAATCTCTTGTATATCGTACTACAGGCGGAAAACATAAATATATCGTTAGGGACTGCAACTACTTAGTTCCAGATAAAACGGCCGCTTTCAGAGACATTATCAATCAGCTTTCGCGTTGCTCAATGGAAGATATAGAGAAAATGCGTAGAATAGGTTCGATGTATCTGGTAAATAAGCAGCTTGCTTTTATAAATGAAGTTTTAGAAAGAGATATACGTGATTCTAGAGATCTTTGGAGAGCTTATGGCAATTCTGATATTGACGCGTTGATAGATTCTGATGTAGAGGAATTTCTTACATTGGTACAGCGCAGACCTTTGTAATTGGGAGGAAAAGCAATGGAAGACTCTAACATCACTATGATTGGCCAGGTCCGCGAAGTTTTGAATATGCTGATTGATAAAGATACTTTTGTGGAAAATAGCGTATGCGGTCATAACTTTGCTGCGGATTTTGGATGTGGCGCTATAGTAGGGACAGGAGAAATTAACGGGAACGTTTCAACAATAATCGCCAACGATACAGACGCTTATAATGAGAAGTTCCCTGTCGTTTTTGCTGGTATCATTGGTTTGGAAGAAGCGTACAAAATGGCTCAAGCTGTATATATAACAATGGAAGCTGATCGTACAAAAGATATAGGACAGAAAAGGCCGATTGTATTAATCGTTGATACGCCGGGTAATGCCCCAGGCAAGATAGAAGAAATTATCGGAATGAATAAAGCGACGGGAGCATATCAGCTTGCCCTTGCAGAGGCTCGCGGAATGGGACATCCTATAATTGCAGTTGTCATTGGGCGGGCCATAAGTGGAGCTTTTCTATGCCATGGATTACAGGCTGATCATATTCTTGCATTGTCTAAGGACTTCGGCACAATAATTCACGTAATGCCATTGACCAGTATCGCAAGGATAACAAAAATGGACATAGAAGAGTTGGAAAAAATGTCAGTAGATAATCCAGTGTTTGCGTCAGGCGTAGATTTCTTCTACAAATTAGGCGGAATAGACGAGATTATCTACACACTAACCGACATGAAGCGATGCGTTGCTGATCATATAGAGAAGATTCGCATTCTAAAAGCAGAACACAAATTACAAGAATTAGGTCCTAAGGGGCGGGGTTTGTCTGGTCTTAAGCGGAACGGACGTAATTCTCGTGCGAAAGCGATGGATGAAATGAAGAAAGAGTATTCGTGCGTCATCCGTCATTATTTAAGCGTTTAAATTTGTTTAAGTAATGGAACAGTTTGAACTTTTTGACAATAGCCCTACTATTGAAGAGCTGCCGCATCAACCCTTATCAGCAAGAGGATTATGCGGCCCTACAGTAGCCCATAAAATCGAAGAGCTGCATACACCTTGTAACATCGCTTTTACAACATTTTCAACTGGCAGCAGCGCATTGCAGAATGTAATAGGCGTAACCTACCAGGAACTTAATGCGCGAATCGAAGCGTCTATAAACGCTTTAGATATCATAGGGCTGCGTGAAGGGGATAATTTACTTGTAACATATCCTCCGTTAGTCAACGTTTTTCCTGTTGAAGCTCTTCAGCGCAGAGGCATCCACTTGCTCTATCTCAATCGCTCGAGTCGTATGTCTTTGATTGAATCCATGTTAAATGTACAGCCGTCTGCGATACTGGGAGAAGGTGCGTTCATATACGCATCGATGCGAGACGCAGAAAAGCTCGGTTTCCCCAATTTATTTAATCGAACAACGCGAATAATAACGGCTGGCACTCCTTTGAATCTGGATATGCATGAAGCGGCGCAAGAGAGGCGGATGGAAGTCCATGATTTGTATGGATGTCAGGAGTTCGGCTGGATAGCATGCGATGGAATTCCATTAAGGAACGATTTATCGTTCATGCCTGCTGAAAAAGAGTGGCATGAAGTTATTGTCGGAGGGCTTCCGACTGGTGACTGCTTGATTCTGTCTAATTCGGGACATATGTGTAATCGCAAGGGACGGCTAATAACTTATAGGCTTAAACGCAGCGTTAACGACATTGATATAGTTATTCGCGCGTCTAAATTTAAATCTGAAGAAACGGTCAGGCGCATTGCTAAAAGTATTTTAAGGCTAAAGGGGAAACACGTGTATGTAAGCCCATCTGTCAGGCTGGGTGCTGATTGCACGGTACTGGAATTAAAGGGCTCACAGTATAATAAAAATACTATACCGAGTTTTTGTATTGACAATGCGATAAAAACAGAGCTTTTCGATTCTTTGGCAGAGGCTCAGTGCCTATATCAGAATGACCATAGGCATAATGAGGTCTGGAGTAAGTAAATGAAATTATATAAACGGCACGATATGCTGGACATCTCTTTTGAAGGGAGGGCTAGGATATTTTTTGATTTGATGGCGAAGGCGGAAAGCATTTCTATGGATGTCTTAAAAGCGACTATACTCGCAAGATATCATAACGGATATGTGCCAGGCATCGTAAGACGCGGGGATATAAGTGCTTATGGTGAAGTAAATGTCGGTTTTGTATATCCATGGAGAGTGTCCGATAGTCGTTTACGTATAGCGAATATTGTATATCCCAATGAGATTCTCGGTGTGATTTCTCCTTATATTTTGCCGTATTGTGAATATCAGGTAGAAAGTCGCTGTATGGCAGCGCTAAAGGATGTGTCGCTTTTATTAGAAGCTCAAAAGGGGCACATTGGTGTTATTGGCTCTGCTGCGCTGGAAATCGTCACGGGATATTGCTATACAGACGGCAATTCAGATTTGGATCTTATTATACAGGGACAGACTTTGTGTGACCTTACAGAAACGTATACTGTTTTGGCGCAAATAGGTCAGAAACATAGGGTAAAAATTGATGCTGAAGTCCAGTTAAGAAATGGATATGGAATCAAAGCGGATGAGCTGTTTATTGGAAGCCAGACATTATTAGGCAAAAGCTTATGTGACGTTCGGCTGTTCAATAGAGAAAACATTATAGAAACTCTAAATTCACAGGAGGAATTTACATGGAAATTAAGTCAAGAGTCCCAGGAAAAGTCGTAAGGTACGAAAAACAGGTTGGGGATACCGTAAAGGTGAAAGATGTAATAGTTGTTATGGAGGCTATGAAAATGAAACAATTAGTCCCTTCACCGATTGATGGCGTGTTGAAAGAAATTAAGGTCAATCCCGGAGAACGTGTGTCTGCCGGAAAAGTATTAGCAATCGTTGAATAAACATTTATTGTATATTATGTAGAAAATTTCAATATAATATTGCTATGTTATTTCTTAATAGCGAACGCTAATTTTTAGCATGGCGATTTGTAGAGAGCTTTTATGTAAAGCTCTCTTTTTTATAAAAAAAGAGAGTAAATTTACCATATAATGCTTAAATTTCCATTGGCGTGGCTATATAATGTAAATAGTTGCCGTTAAGGTAAGCAAGGCTACATTTTTAGAAATTAAATGGTATTGGTTTATTATGATAAATATATTTCTGACATTTTGCGCGGGGGGTGCCGCCGCGCTGCTGTTTTTCAAGATGAAGGTCCCCGGCGGGATGCTTATAGGCGCGGTCTGCGGCACTGTCGCTCTTTCGCTTGCCACGGGGCGCGCGGAGATGCCCTTCGCGGCTAAGTTCGTCGCGCAGGTTTCGGCAGGGGCCTTCATCGGGTGCTCCGTGAGCGTTCGCGACATCATGGCGCTGAAGCGTATGCGCGCGCCCGCCGCCGTAGTGATTTTGTCCTTCCTCGCGCTCGATATGATCCTCGGCCTCGCGCTCTACTCCTTCACCTCGCTCGACGCGATAACGGCGCTGCTCAGCGCCGTCCCCGGCGGCATGAGCGACGTGCCGCTGATAGCCTTCGACATGCACGCGGACGTGGCCGAAGTCGTCGTGCTTCAGTTCGTGCGGCTCTGTATGGGAATAGGCTTTTTCCCGGCGTGGATAGCGTGGATGTATTCGAGGAAGCGCGGCGGAGCGGCTGAGGCCGCGGCAGAGCCCGATGCGCAGCCGGAGGAAAAGGCCACGCTCACGCCGCTGTCCGTAGCGGCGGCGTTTTTTACGGCGGCGGCCTGCGGCTTCGCGGGGCTGAAGCTCCATGTCCCGGCAGGGGCGTTGGTGTTTTCTATCGCGGGAACGCTCGCGCTGAAGCTGCTCGGTATTCCAGCCGCTCTGCCGAAGCGGTTCAAGCGTTTCGCGCAGGTGCTCTCCGGCACCTATATCGGATGCTCGATCGGCGCGGAGGCGCTGCGTGACATTCCGCAGCTTGTCGTCCCTGCCGTTATCATCGTCGCGGCGTATATGCTGAACGCCTACGCCGCCGGCAATCTGCTTTGCAAGAAATTCGGGATACCCTTCAAGGAGGCGATGCTGATGGTGCCCCCAGCCGGAGCGAGCGATATGGCGCTCATCTCGGCTGACATAGGCGTTCACAGCCCGTCGCTGGTCGTCATGCAGATATTCAGGATGCTAATGGCGGCTTCCGTTTTTCCGCAGATTTGCTATCAGATAACCAAGCTGTTTTGATTCGCGCCTCGGCGCTATTCAGCGGGGCACCAGCACGGTCAGCGGCGTCTTGTGCAGCCCGTCGGCCTTTATCGCGATTACGTCGAAGGGGACGGGGCATTTTCTTTCGTGGGGGAAGGTAAATGTCAGCCGCTTCGCGTCTTCGCGGCCGTCGTACGACGCCGAGGCCAGGAAGGCCTTCGCCATGCCGTTTTTAGGGAAGTCCGTGCCGGAGGCGGTTTTTTTCAGCGCGAACTCTGCTTTCTGCGGGCTGCGCGAGTTCCAGTTGGTCTCGGCGCGGGCGAGCACGGAGAAGCCGTCGCCCTCAGGCGAGAGCGTCACAGAGACGACGTTGTGCCCCGGCATCTTCATGTGGTCTATGACGAAGACGGTCTCGCCGTTCTCGCGGATGTAGGCCGCGAGCGGCGGCTCGTCGAGCGCCACGCATGCCGCGAAAGCGGCGCTCACGGCGAGCGCCTCGCACTGCGCGAGCTCGCGCCGCTCGTATTCTCCTTTAGTGACTATGCGCCAGCCTATGAATACGAACGAGGCCAGCACTCCGGCGAATATCAGGTATTTTGCGATTTTCTGGGCTATTTCAGACGCGCGTTCTCTCATGCGCATATTATACAGTATTTAATGGCCGGATATGCTAGAATAAAATCCGGTGATGAAGAATGGACGGGACGGGAAATAAAGAAAACGGGGAGGCGGTGCGCATAGACGTGGAGCAGCCGGACGGCGCGGACATCGTGCGCGACGAGGTGTGGCTCATCTGCGCCGTCGCGAAATGGGTGATAATCGCGATAGTCACCGGGCTCGCCGTCGGCCTGGTCGCGGGCGGCTTTCTGCTCGCGCTGCGCTGGAGCATGGACAAGGCCGCGGCGCTCGGACGCTTCCGCCATCTTCTGCTCTTTCCTGGGCTGTTTGTCAGCTATTTCCTCGTGCGGCTGCTCGCGCCGCAGTCCGCGGGGCACGGTACCGAGGCCGTCATAGACGCTATACACAACAGACGGCGCACCGTGATAGACGTGAAGGCCGTGCCGGTCAAGATAGCCGCTACGATAGCGACTATCGCGTCGGGCGGCTCCGTAGGCATCGAGGGGCCATGCGCGCAGATCGGCTCCGGCGTCTCATACGTCCTCGGCAAAATCTTCGATCTCGACGAATCCGACCTGAAAAAAATTATAATCTGCGGCATCGCGGCGGGCTTTTGCGCCGTCTTCAGCACTCCAGTCACAGGCGCGATATTCGCCGTCGAGGTGCTCTTCGTCGGACAGATATTCTACGACGTTCTTTTTCCGTCGCTGATAAGCGGCATCGTCGGCTATTTCACGGCCGCCGCGATGGGCGCGGGCCACGCGTCCGGCGTGACCGTCACGGTGCCCGAGCTCGGCCCGTGGGCCCTCGCCTCTTCGCTCGCCGCAGGGATATTCTTCGGCGTTATTGCGATAGCGGACATCGAGGGCATCCACCTGGCTAAAAAAGCGTTCGCGCGCTTCGGCGTTACGGGGTGGAAGCGTCCGCTCGCGGGCGCGGTCCTGCTGCTCGCCATAGGGATGCTGTTCGGCGGCGATTTCCTCGGCCTCGGCAGCGACGCTATATGGGCGATGGTGGCGGGGGACGAAAGCCTGCCTCTCGGCTTCGCCGTCAAAATAGCCGCGATGGGCATAACGCTGGCTGCGGGAGGCTGCGGCGGCGAAATTACTCCGACATTCTTCATCGGCGCCTCCGCCGGCCTGCTCTTCGCCGCCGTCTTCGGCCTCGACCCGTCCTTCTGCGCCGCGCTCGGCGTCTGCTCCGTCCTCGCCGCATCGACGAACACGCCGATATCCGGCACGCTCTTCGCAATGGAGCTCTTCGGCGCGCAGATAGCCGCCTTCGCTGGCGTCGCCTGCGCCGTATCATACCTAGTGGTCGGACACAGAAGCCTCTACCCGACTCAGGTGCTGCTTTCTCCTAAATCCCGAGCATTCTCCATAAGGCGCACGGAGCGCGGCGAACGCCTCGTAAGGCGTTTCGACAGCATATCGCTGCGCCGCATCGCCAAATTCTACGCGGAACGCATAATAAGCGGAATAATCGAAAGGAGGCGCGCGAAATAAGATGCGCAAAACTCTGAACATGATCCTTACGGCGCTCGCGGCGGCCGTAATGATGGCGTGGATATGGAAATTCTTCGGCCCGGGCGGAGCGGAGGCGCGGCGCGCGGGAGGCGCGCTGCTCGGCGGCGCGGGCACGAGCTTCGGCGGGCTGCTCTGGATATCCGTCTCGGTCGTCTGCCTCGGTTACCTGCTATGGCGGTTCATGAGCTGGTTCTTCTGGCACAAATACTTCCGCGAAGACCCGCCCGACAGGGAAGATTAAAAAAGCCCGCCCCGTTAGGAGGCGAGCTCGTGGTACTCCGCGACCTCTATAGCCTTGTCCGCGACGACGGCCTCCACCTTCCCGCGGTCGCCGCACGGATAACTGCACGCCAGCCCGCAGCTCGCGGAAATCTGGCGCGGCACCGGGATTATCTTCACGTTGAGCCCGGCGGCGCGGCAGGCCTTCTCGAAGAAAAGCGCCATGTGCGTCGTGTCGAAAGTTGCGAGACATTCCATTCCTGCATCCCTCCGCGTAAAAAACTCGCATCTACATATTTTTACCACATCTTTCCGTTATTATAAACAACGGGGAGACGCTATTGTGCAGGAATACAAAGCGCGGCGGCGTCCGCGCGCCCCGCTCCGCGTTCGGCACGTGGACGTAAAGACGAAAACGGGGTAAAATACTCGGGTCAGTCAGAGAGGGGATAGCGGATTTATCCTCAAACTCAAGAGGAGGAAACTTGAATGGCATTGAAAAAAACGCTTACGGTAATGTTAGCCGCTCTGTCGGCTCTCGTCCTCGCCGGTTCCGCCTTCGCGGCGGACGTAGTCGGCACCATCGACACACAGCAGGTAATGTTCCAGCATCCTAAGTTCCAGCAGGTGCAGCGCCAGGTGCGCGACGTGACCGACAAGCTCCAGAAGGAAGCGCAGACCGCCATCGACAAAGAATCGGACAACAAGAAAAAAGCCGACATCTACCAGGCGAAGCGCCAGGAGCTCGCACAGGAAGAGAGAAAGCTCATGGAGCCGCTCTTCAAGGAAATCAACCTCGCCATGCGCACGGTCGCCAATCAGAAGAAACTCACCGTCGTCATGGACAAGGGCGTAGTCTTCTACGGCGGAGTGGACATCACCAACGACGTCATAACCGAGCTCAAAAAGAGCGCGAAGTAACGCGCCGGAAAGAAGATAAAAAACGGCGGTCCGCAGGGGCCGCCGTTTTGCTATACTAAGGCCGGACGCAAAAACAACAACGGAGGTGCCGCAATGGCAGAAAACATCAACATAAGCGCAGTACAGATAGACATACCCGAAGAGGCCAACGTCATAGTGGGGCAGAGCCACTTCATCAAAACAGTCGAAGACATATACGAGGCGATGGCGACAGCCGCGCCCTGCATAGAATTCGGCGTCGCATTCTGCGAGGCGTCGGGCGACTGCCTCATACGCCACGACGGCAACAACGCGGAAATGGAAAAATGCGCGATAGAAAACGCGCAGAAAATGAACGCGGGGCATACATTCATCATCGTCATGCGCAAAGGCTACCCCATCAACGTGCTGGGCAGAATAAAAGACGTGCAGGAAGTCTGCCGCATATTCGCCGCCACCGCCAACCCGCTTCAGGTACTCGTCGCCGAAAGCGCGCAGGGCCGCGGCGTCATAGGCGTCATCGACGGCTTCCCCACCAAGGGCGTCGAAGACGAAAAAGGCGCGGAGTGGCGCGTGTCGCTGCTGCGCGACATAATCGGGTACAAGAGATAAAGCTTCCGCGCTCCGCGTTTGAAAAGCGCGGCGCGCCTCCTTTCCGTAATTACATTAAATCTGCAATCCAGACGACGCAGCGTCCCTTCGCGGCCCCCGCGCCAGGCTTCGTCAGAAATACCCACATGACGATGAATATCCCGCCGCGCAAAACATGAAAGGCCACGAAATCTATAACAGGAGCAGCACGTTGCCCATAATGCACAGGGATGCCGCCGCTTTTCTCGTCATTCCGCGCTTGACGCGAAATCTGGCGGCTTTATAGTCATTTAACTTTTTATAAGAACTATGTCGTCCCCCCCAACGCCCGTGTGCCCGATGAAGCGGGGCAGACTCTGCGGACCATCAGCGACGTACTACGTAATCTAAAATATTATGGCTATATCGCTTCTGCTTTAGCCTCGGTGCTTAAGACTGAGGTTCCGCGCAGAAGATTCGCGGAACGACGGTATTTTTATGTAAAAGTTAAAATACTACGAGCTTCCGAGACTTCACGTGTCCGAAGCCTTCAGTCCTTGCGTACATCGCGAGGTGACGGAAGGTGTACGAGCCCTTCCTTACATTGGTGAATATGCCGCTGCGCAAAGTAATAGAGAGCCAATTCGGAATCCCCGGCGTGAGCACGCCGCGCTAGCCGTCGGAGCGCTTTGCAGTTCACCGCTGCTTCGCCGGGACGTGTCTTTTTGCCGAGAGCAGGCCGCAGAAGGCGAAGGCCGCCGATACGGCGAGGCCGGCGAAGAGCGGGTCGCCGGGCATACGTGCGAAGGCCCACGCGAGCATCGCGGTGAGGCCGCCGCAGCAGGAGCCGAGCGCCCATTTCGGCGGGAGCGCGCCGGGCCTGAGCACGGCGAGGACGAACGGGATGAAGCTGCCCGCGCCGCGGAGTCCCATGCTGAGGAAGCTCCATTCGAGTATCATCGTGCCGGTCGTCGCCGCGCCTATGAGCGCGGCGATTACGGCCATGACGGCGACGAGGCGCTTTTCCGTAAGCGATGCGGCTGCGCGCGCGAGCGACGGTGCGAGCCCTTTCCCACCGGTTTTCTCAAGATAGCGGGCCAGCCTCTCGCGCGGCAGGAGGTTTTTCACTATATTGGTGGCGATGCCGAGCGTCAGCCCCGCCGCGCAGCCGACGACTGTTATGACTATAGCGCCCCACAGCAGGCCGCCGAGCAGAGGCGGAAAAGAGTCCATGATGAACCACGAGAGCGCCTGGTCGGGGCGCACCTCAACGCCGCGCGCGCGGACGGAGAGGCCGACCGCCGTGCCGAGCAGCCCCATCGGCGGCATGAGCAGCGCCGAGGCGAACGCGCCGCGTCTCGCCGCGTGCAGGTTTTTAGCTGCGGCGAAGGATTGTATGTATATCTGCGTAGTGAATACCCCGACTATCATCGAGGCGAGATATCCGGCCTCAGGGACGAAGCCGCGCCCGAAGGGGTTGAACCACGGCTGGAAGGGCAGGCTCCGCCTTATCTCCGCCATCCCTCCGCCGCCTAGTGCGGCGAAAGCGCAGAGTGTGAGCGCCGCGTAGAGCACGGCTATCTTCGCCTCTCCGAGCTTAGAGAAGCTTTTCATGCCGCCGAAGGCTATGAAGCCTCCTATAGAGAGGGCCGCGACCAGCGCCGCCGATGGTGCGGAAAGCGGCAGAACGCCTCTGATCAGCGCGATGCAGGATAAGAACTGCGCGCATATTGAGATGAAGGTGCCGAGCGAGGAGGCCGCGGTCGCGGCGAATTCTATCGCTCCGCCGCAGCGTCCGCCTCCGTAGCTCGCGCCGAGGTAGTCGGCTATCGTCGTTATGCGCGCCCTCCGCAGCGGGACGGCGAAACGCAGGCCGAGCAGCAGGCAGCCTATGCCGCCGCCGAGGGTGAACCACCACGCCGTCATGCCGTAGCTGTAGGCCATCTGGACTGTGCCTACCGTGGATGCACCGCCGACAAGCGCGCCGAGCAGTATGCCGGTCACACCGGCGGCTCCGGCCTTCCTTCCGCCGAGGCTGTAATCTTTTTTCGGGCCTCGTCCGCTTATCGCCACACCGGCGGCGAAGAAGAGCGCGAGCAGAGCGCAGGCCGATATGCAGAACGACGTCATTGACGACCACTTCCCGCGATGATTTTCTTAATATATTATACCCTCGCGCCTCTTATGAGCGGCATCCGCACTTGTTTTTCTCACTTCTCTTTGTTATTCTTTACACAATGAGTTTGAACTCTGGGGTCAGCATATACGACAAGCTTTCAGGAGGCAGGATTAAGATGACTTTGCAAGAGCTGGCATCTTTGCTGGATGCCAAAAACGTCTCTACGTCGGATGATCTTAACAGCATTATTGTCAACAACGCCTATGCGTGCGACCTGATGAGCGACGTACTGGCGTTCTGCACGCCGGGGTCGCTGCTTCTCACGGGGCTGACGAACGTCCAGATCGTGCGCACGGCGCAGATGCTGGACATTCCCGCCATAGTCTTCGTGCGCGGCAAGAGGCCGCTCGAGGAGACGATTCAGCTCGCCGGTGAGAACGGCATCCCGATACTTCTGACGCGGTACAGTATGTTCGAAGCCTGCGGCATTTTGTTCGCGAAGGGCATGAAGCCCTGCCACGACATTCAGGAGATTTAGGCCATGGGAGCCCCTGTCTGTCTCGAATACAGAATTGAGGGCAACGATTTTATGGTCGCGGGCGCGGCCTCGAACAATATAAAAAACACCCTCAAAATGCTCGGCATAAACTCCGGTATCTGCCGCAGGGTTGCGATAATCACCTACGAGGCGGAGATAAATCTCGTCATACACGCGGGAGGGGGAGTGCTGAAAGCGGATATTTTCGAAGACCACGTCGTGCTTATCGCGGAGGACGAAGGCCCCGGGATAGCGGACATAGATAAAGCGATGACGGAAGGCTTCACGACGGCGAGCGACCAGGCCAGAGAGATGGGCTTCGGTGCCGGTATGGGGCTGCCGAATATAAAACGCAACAGCGACGTTTTCAATATAGAATCCGAGGTCGGGAAAGGTACGACTCTGACCTGTACCGTCTTTTTCAATAAAAATTAGACGCGGGAGGAGGGAGTCACATGCTCCACAGCGTTAAGATCTCAAGAGCGGCCTGCCAGGGATGCGTGAACTGTATCCGCGTATGCCCGACCGAGGCCATCCGCATCGTAGACGGAGAGATAAGCATTATGGAGGAGCTCTGCATCGACTGCGGCGAATGTCTGCGTTCGTGCCACAGGCAGGCGCTCGGCATAGAGGAGGACGACTGGAACTCCGTCAAGGAGGCCGAGTGCGTCCCGCTTGTCACTGACCCAGTTTTTTTCTCACAGTTCAGCCATTACACCGACCCGCCGATGCTCGAGGCCGTCCTCCTGTCTATGGGGCTGACGCCGCTTATAGACGAGATCGAAGAGGCTTTCGACCTGGCCGCCGCCGCTACCGCTCAGATGATAGCGCGCACGGCGCGTTCGTCTCTGCCGCTGATATCCTGCTACTGCCCGTCGGCGCTGCGGCTTATCCAGGCTCGCTTCCCCGAGCTTCTGTCGCGCGTCGTCCCAGTCTGCTCTCCGCTCGAGATAGCGGCCGACTTATGGAAGATGCGCACGAGCAGCTCTGTTCCGGTGACTCTGCTCGCGCCCTGCTCGTCTAAAATATCGATGGTTCGCGAGCCGCTGGGCCGCGAACATTCGCCGCTTGACGCGGCCGTCACGGTGCGCCGCGTCGCGCGCAGCATAATGGCTAGCAACGTATCCGCCTCGCACGACCACCCGAGGAAGGAGCGCGCGAGCCGCTGGGTGCAGTGGGCGCGCAGGGGCGGAGAGTCGAAGCACATACAGGCGTTTTCCGATAAGAAGCTGACGATGCTCGCCGTCTCCGGCATGAGGAACACGATAGACGTGCTGCAGGAGCTGGAGCTCGGGCGGCTGCGCTCCGTGGACTTCATCGAGTGCCGCACATGCGACACGGGCTGCGTAGGCGGCGTCGGCACCGCGGATTCGCGCTTCCTCGCGAGCCTAAGGCTCAACAGCATACAGACGGACTGGAACATCACGCCGCAGAACCTGCGCCGCGCCGAAGAGCTGAACGCGATGGACTTCTGGGCCACTACGAAGGAATACTCGCCGAGGCCGAGGCTGCCGCTCTCCAACAACGTCGCCGAGGCGATGGTGAAGCTCCAGCAGATGAAAGAAATATATTCCGGGCTGCCGCACATCGACTGCGGATCGTGCGGACGCCCGTCGTGCCAGGCTATGGCGGAAGAAATAGTGAGAGGGCACGGCTCTGTGACGGACTGCATCTTCAAGCTGCGCGAGGGGATAGCCTCGCTCGCGAACAAGATAGTAGTCCTCTCCGAGTCGCAGCCTCAGACTCTTAAAAGAAGGAGTGGAACGAAATGACCGTAAAGGAAGTATGCGAGGCGCTCGGCGGCGAGATACAGTGCGAGGGCGACGGCGCGCGTGAGATAACCGGAGCTACGGCGGGCGACCTGCTGAGCTTCGTGATGGGGACGGCCCTCGAGGGGGCCGCGTGGGTGACGGTGCAGGCGCACCTCAACGTCGCCGCCGTCGCCGTGTTGAAAGACCTCCCGCTCATAATCATAGCTGCGGGGCGCAAAGCTCCCGACGACCTCATAGAGCGCTGCAAGACGGAGAACATCACGATAATTTCCGTGCCGGATACACTTTACGGGACGTGCGTGAAGCTCGCGGGGCTGGGACTGAAGGGATAACCGCGTCTTGCTGAAGCCCTTCTGGGTAGACCTCCACATACACACGCTGCTTTCGCCGTGCGGCGAGCTCGAGATGGGCGCGCCGGAAATCGTCGAGCAGGCGCGCGGGGCCGGCCTCGACGTGATAGGCGTAGCCGACCACAACACATGCGAGAACTATCCGGGAATAGCCGGGGCGGCGCAGAACGGCGAGCGCCCCGGCTGTCCCGTCGTGCTTCCGTGCATCGAGGCGCAGAGCGCGGAGGACATACACACGCTCTGCGTTTTCCCGGAGTATCCGCTCGCGCTCGAATTTAAGAACTGGCTGTGGAAACGCGTACGCCCGATAAAAAACGACGTCGAGCACTTCGGCTATCAGATAGTCGTCGATGCCGGGAACGGCATCGTCAAAGAAGAAGAAATACTGCTGATACAGGGCGCGGGCTACGAGGTAGACCAGATAGTGGAGAAGGCGCAGTCGCTAGGCGGCCTAGCGATACTCGCGCACGTAGACCGTCCGGCCTTCTCGTACACAGCGGCGCTCGGCCCGATGCCCGAGGACTATCCCGCGGACGGGTTCGAACTCTCGCGCCGCCTCAACTCCGACGAGGCGCGCCTTTGGCGCGAGCGTTACCCAGGGCGCGCCTTCATACGCTCGTCGGACTCTCACACGCTCGACACCATGACGCGCGGCAACTGCACCAAAATGATGCTCGAAGCGCCGACCTTCGACGAAATACGCATGGCGCTCCGCGGCGAAGGCGGGCGGCGCATATCGTGGCCCTGGGGGTAAAGGCTTAAATGGCGAAGAAAGAAATACGGCTTTATAAATGTTCCGAATGCGGCTACCAGAGCCAGACCTTCATGGGAAAATGCCCTAAATGCGGCTCGTGGGGCACGCTGGAGCAGGAGACGCAGCCCGCCGCCGCGCATGGCCCGATTAGCGGGCCCGTCAGGGCCGCGGTGCCTATCTCGGGCCTCGATGTGGAGGAGCAGGAGCGCATCCCGTCCGGCATAGACGAGCTCGACCGTGTACTAGGCGGCGGCTGGGTGCGCGGCGGAGTGACGCTCTTGGGCGGCGAGCCGGGCGTAGGGAAATCCACGCTGCTGCTCCAGGTATGCGCCGAAATGGCGAAGCGCGGAACCCGCGTAATCTACATATCGGGCGAAGAATCATCGGGACAGCTCGCGCTGCGCGGGCGGCGCCTCGGCCTCATGACGCCTGGGCTTGACCTGCTCTGCGAGAGCGACCTCCCGTCGTCGCTCGCAGCCGCCGAAAAATACGGCTACGGCTTCATGGTGATAGACAGCGTGCAGGCCTTCCGCGCCGACAGCGAAAGCGGCTGGGCCGGTTCTCCGAACCAGGTCAAAGGCGTCGCGGCCATGGCCGTGGACGCCGCCAAGCGATGCTCTATACCGACCGTTCTCGTCGGACACATCACCAAACAGGGACAGATAGCGGGGCCGAAGCTGCTCGAGCACCTCGTGGACGTCGTCCTGCTTTTCTCCGGCGAGCAGAACTCTCCGAACCGCCTGCTGCGGGCGGAGAAAAACCGCTACGGCAGCACCGAAGAACTCGGGATATTCGAAATGTCCGACAAAGGCCTCTCCGCGGTAAACGACCCGAGCCGCCTCTATTGGAACGGCACCGACCTCGGAAGCTCCGGCGTCTCGATAGCGATGACGCTCGAGGGCTCGCGCGCGCTCGCCGCCGAAATACAGGCGCTCGCCTGCCCGACGCCCTTCCCGTACCCCAAGCGCACCGCGCGCGGCGTCGACGTGAACCGCCTGCAATTACTGCTCGCCGTGCTCGAACGCAGGTGCGGCATAAGTTCGCGCGCGAGCGACGTATACCTCAACGTCGCGGGAGGCCTCACACTCAAGGACCCCGCGGCGGACCTCGGCATATGCGCCTCGCTCGCCTCCGCCGCCGCGGACGTGGAACTTCCCGCCGACGTCTGCTTCATCGGCGAAGTCGGCCTGGCCGGCGAAGTGCGCCCCTGCGCGCGCACGCCGCTGCGCATAAAAGAAGCGGCGCGCCTCGGCTTCAGGCGAGCCGTAATAAGCCGGCGCACCCCGAAAGAAACCTACCCTATAGAAACCCTTAAAATCTCCGCCCTGCGAGAAATAATCGACCTGTTCCTGAAACGCTGAACCGCCTCTTCGCCATTCATCGCGGCGCCGGCAGCTCCGCGCGCATTCCGAAGCGCGCCGCCTTTTGTGCCGGGTGCGCATACTTTTCGTACAAACTACGTAACGAAAGACTTGAAAATAATTTTTACGTATTATATAATCCGAATCGTAAGAGACAGAAGGACAGTTGGAAAAAGCAATAGATTTTTGCCTCGTATCGGATAAAATTTAGTGCTGAGGAATATAAAAAGCGGTGAATTATATGTAAAGAGCGCTTTTTTGTTCTATTGTGGTGTCGATAGTATTGAAAATAATTTTTATGAAGTAACGGCATCCGCAAAGGCAGCGAGCCGCGCGGGCGTCCGCGAAAAAATAAAAGGGAGGCAGAGTGCCAATGATGTGTACTCGAAAGTCATGCTGAGTTCGGCGACGAGAGCGTTCGGAAGCCCGCTGCGCTATATACAGGGGGCGGGCGAGTTCGACCGTCTGCCGGTATATACCGCGCCTTACGGAAACGCCTGCGTTCTGATAGACGGATTCCTTTATCCGGACCTCAACGCGCGTCTTGAAAAGGCCTACGGCGAGAGCGGACAGAAGTTCGTATCCATCTCTTTCAACGGCGAGTGCTGCAGCGAAGAGGCGGCGAGGATCGCCGCCATAGCGAAGGAGCACGGCGCCGCCGTCATCGTCGGAGTAGGCGGAGGAAAGACGATGGACACGGCCAAGATCTGCGCAGACGAGATGGGGCTCCCGGTCGTGATCGCGCCATCCTCGGCCTCGACAGACGCCCCCGTCAGCGAGATCGCCGTCGTCTACACGCCGGACGGAGAATATATAGGCTCGCGCAAGATGAAGAAAAACGCCGACCTCGTGCTCGTAGACAGCGAAATCATCGTCAAGGCCCCGCGCCGCCTCTTCGTCGCCGGCATGGGCGACGCTCTCGCGACGTGGCTTGAGGCGCAGGCCTGCGAATATTCCGACTCGCCGAACTACATCGCTTCGGGAATGCGCCGCTGCAAGGCCGGCATGGCGATAGCCAAGGCGAGCTGGGACATCCTCTTCGAGGACGGAGAGAAGGCGCTTATGGCGCTCGACGGCGGAGTGGTGACGGAGGCCTTTGAAAACGTCGTCGAGGCCAACACGCTGCTTTCCGGCCTCGGCTTCCTCAACACCGGCCTTGCTACGGCGCACGGCATACACTCGGGCCTTACGGTACTGCCTGAGACGCACAAGTATCTCCACGGCGAAAAGGTCGCGTTCGGCATCGTCTGCCAGATGGTGCTGGAAAACACTCCCTCCGAGACCGTCGATAAAGTGATGCGCTTCATGGTCTCCATCGGCCTGCCTGTGACGCTGGCCGACCTCGGCGTTGAGACGGTGCCGGACAAGGTCATGGCGATAGCCGAAAAGACGGCCGGCGGTCCGCTCGTCCATCAGGAGCATTTCGCCGTGACGAAAGAGAGCGTCTACAACGCGATCATAGCCGCTGACGCTCTCGGCAGGAAATATAAAGGGCTGTAGTTGTTGATTTTTTTCATAAAAATTAAAGGAGGTTGTGCCAAATGAAACATTTGGAGCGTTTTGGAGCTCTCTTTGATTTAAGCGGTCGTGTCGCAGTTGTAACAGGAGCTGCTCAAGGGAATGGTATGGGGATTGCAAATGCGTTAAGCGACGCGGGAGCAACTGTAATTGCGACCGACTTGAAATTTACAGACGATGAATGCTCAGACAAAAAACTTTATAAATCTATAGATCGCATGATAATGGATGTAACAGACGAAGAGAATGTTAAAGAAATATTTGCGGGCATAGTAACCCAATATGGACATTTAGATATACTTTGCAATAACGCAGGCATAATTTATAAAGACCTTGTGAATAATCTCGACTTGGAAAAGTTTAAGAAAGTAATGGACGTCAACGTAGACGGTGTCGTTATCTGCACGAAAAACGCTGTCCCATATATGAAAAACAATAAATGGGGGCGCATTGTAAATATATCTTCTTCACAGGCGTTTTTAACAACGGAAACATACAGCGCTTATGCCGCGTCTAAGGCTGCTGTTTCTCATCTCACGCGTATCTGGGGAAATGAACTCGCTAAAGACAATATATTGGTCAACGCACTTTGCCCGTGCTTTGTGCAAACTCCAATGATGGTCAATTCTATTGCCAGAATTGCGGAAGAACTTGGTACTGATACGGAAGGAGGATATAACTATTTTGCTGATTTAATTCCTTTGCATCGTCTTTTAGAGATTGAAGAAATTGGTAATTGGGCTGTAATGCTGTGCGGAGAGCTTGGCAACGCGACTACCGGCAGCAATATTTCTATCACATGTGGTCAAGTACGACTTTAGTGCGTTTCTTTTAAAACTAAGATAGGGAGATGTTATTTATGAAGCGAAACAAACGTCATCTGACTTTCATAATTTGCTTGTTGTTGGTAGTTTTCTTCGCTGTTCCATCATATTCTGCGGATAAACCTATTGCGCTTGAGTTTGGCCACATTCAGAATCCCGGGCATGCTCTTTATATTGCCCCAGAACAGTTTAAAAAACTGGTAGAAGAGCGCAGCGGCGGGCGTGTAGTCGTTAATATTTATCCGGCGAGCCAGCTAGGCTCAGCGCGCGAAATGATGGAACAGGTCTCTATGGGGACGCTCGACATGACTTTGGCTGATGCCTCTGATTGGGCTTCTGCTCTTAATATTCCAAAGCTCGGTGTTTTCAACCTTCCTTTCCTTACAGACAGCCTTGCTTCACAGGGAAAGATAATTGAAGAAATCATTCCTGCTGAAGCTCCGGCTATGCTTGAAGGGTCAGGGTTACGCCTGCTCATGACGTATTCAAACGGTTTACGTCACCCGCTGATAAAGAGCAAACCAATAACGCGTCTGGAAGATATACAAGGGTTAAAAATAAGGACGCCGGAAACAAAATTATATGTTGATATTTGGAACTGCTTAGGCGCGAACACCGTCACATCAGCGTGGAGCGAAGCATACACGATTCTTCAGCAGGGGGTCGCTGATGCGGTTGAAGCCGACGATGTCGGCCTTGTCAGCATGAATTTTCAGGAAGTCGGCCGTTATATGTCGAAATTGGGGTATCTTCCGCAGGCTTATATGGTGCTGATAAATGAGAATAAATGGAATTCTATCCCGGAAGATTTGCAGAAAATTATAACGGAATGTGCTCTTGAAAATCAGAAACAGCAGATTGCTGACAGAGACGCAATGGGGCGAGATGCTGAAAAAACGATTGAGGCCGCCGGCGTGACGATAAATGAGATTGCACCTGAAGAGCGTGAGCGAATGAGAGCAGCATGCCAGTCCATATATGACGAATATAGCAAGACTTATGGACTCGGAGAACTTATAGCCAAAATGGAAGCAATAAAGTAAATAGGCGCTAGCGCATTGCGTGAAAATGCGTATGCACTAGACTAGGCTGAAACATACGCATTTTCACTTTATTTAATTTTGTAATGTCAACAAAAGGAGGAACTTTTTTGAAAACATTACTAAAAATAGACCGCTATATAGAATGTATACAAACGTATGTGTGTATGGCGTTGTTTATCGTAATTTTAGCTTTAGGCAGCGTCCAGGTTTTCGGGCGTTTTATTTTCCATACCGCGCCTGCATGGACGGAAGAAGCGATGCGTTTTTGCTGCATTTACCTGACTTTCATTGGTTCGGCACTCACCATCAGAGTTGATGGGCACGTTTCTGTTGATATTTTGATTAGTTTCTTAAAAGACAATAAGCTTAGAGCCTGGCTGTTTATTATAGGCAGAGTGCTATGTGTGATTTTTCTCATTATGTTCTTTCCAGCAGCAATCGAACTTGTGTCAAGGAGCGGCAGGTCACTCGGTGCGGCGATTCGAATACCTTATTCGTATATTTACGCGGCAGTGCCTATCGGTATAGCAATGATGCTTTGCTCTTACGCAAGCGCAATTCCTAAATTAGCGAAAGAATATGAAAAAGGGGAAAGATAGATGGTCGTCATTGCTTTAGTCACGCTTTTAATTTTTTTAGCCCTTGGCGTGCCGTGCTGCTTTGCTATAGGTTTGTCTGGACTCTTAGCGATTATATTAGGAAGCGACATCCCGACATTTATGGCCGTCCAGCAAGCAATACGCGGTATGAACTCTTTCTCTCTTATGGCAGGCCCGTTTTTTATATTGGCTGGAGAAATACTTGGTGCAGCGCACTTATCTAAAAGAATATTAAGTTTTTGCCGCGCGTGTATTGCCTCTGTTCGTGGCGGCATGGGGATGGTTTCAGTCCTTGCGAATATGATTTTTGCTGGGATTTCTGGTTCCGGAGCGGCAACTATGACGGCTGTCGGCACATTGACGGTGCCGGAACTGAAAAGAGCTGGGTACAAACGTTCTTTTATAGCTGCACTGATTGCCGGTTCCGGCGCGCTTGGCCCCATTATTCCGCCTAGCACTAACATGATAGTGTTTGCGTCATTAACCGGATTCTCTATCGGCAAGCTTTTTCTTGGCGGATTGATTCCTGGTGTAGTTATTGGTGTGTGCCTAATGGCGATGTGTTATTGGTACGCTCGCAAGCACAATGTTGATGCAGGTGCGGATAAATTTAATCTGCGTGAAGTGTGGCGTACATTTAGAGAAGCATTTTTTGCACTGATTACTCCGCTTATCATCCTGGGAGGAGTCATATCCGGAGTATTTACTGCAACTGAATCAGGAATTATCGCATGTCTTTATGGCCTAGTATGTGGATTCTTCATATATAGGACTTTAAAGCTTAGCGATCTTGTCGGTATTTTTAAGAGAGCGTCTGCTTCGTCAGCCATGCTCATGATGCTTATGGGAATTTCGAATATTTACTCATATATTTTTGCGCGTGAAAATATGGCTGGAACGATAAAGACATTTATGCTTTCACTTACACATGACCCGGCGGTGGTAGTGTTCATCATTATTGTTGTGATGCTTATAATTGGATGCTTTATGGAGACATTAGCCGCAACAGCTGTTATTCTGCCTATAGTTTATCCAATTATAACGGGACTAGGCGTTGACCCGCTCCTGTTCGGTGTCATTTTCTCTGTTGCGACTGTTGTCGGAGGGCTGACACCGCCTGTCGGGCTTTACTTATTCTTGTCTATGAGTATCGCGGAAGCGCCGTTTAAAGAAGCGGTACGATATGCCGGTCATGTCGTTGCAATCATCCTGGCGGTAATGCTCCTTATGTGGTTCTTCCCGCCGATAGTCACTTTCGTTCCTAATCTTCTGATGGGAGCATAAAGAGGAGTAATTTGCATGAAGTTAACTGTGGAAACGGTGCGCGTGAAGGATATGCGTTTCGGCAAGAGGACATGTCTTGAGGACGGCGTGCTTTACGTCAATAAGGCGGATATTCTCGCGTTCGCGGAGCCGGAGAGCTGCTTTGAAACTCTGAAGATAGACATTGCCTATCCCGGCGATTCCACGCGCATCATCAACGTCGTCGACGTGGTCCAGCCGCGCTGCAAGGCGTCCGACAACATAGACTGGCCCGGCGTGCTGACCGACGACTATGAAATAGCCGGAAGCGGCGTCACGCGCGCCGTCGAGGGAGCCGGCATAGTGCTTTGCCAGAACGATACGTACTGGTCGAGGAAGTGGGGCTCGTTCGACATGAGCGGCGAGTGCGCCGCGATAAACCCGTACGCGAAGATGCCGGAGCTGGTCATCGAGCCTATGGCGCACGAAGGCGCCGACTTCCGCGAGTACCGTGAGGCGGTGCGCAGGATAGGCTTCAAGACGAGCGTGCTGCTCGCCAAGGTCACGCTGGACCACCCGGCGGAGTCGGTGGAGACCTTCGACAACGAGACTCAGTATCCCGGCCTTCCTAGCATAGCCTATTCGTATCAGATATACTCGAAGCAGTACGACACGCAGAACTACCGCGAGCCTATGCTATACGGCAACGCCGTGCCGGACACCTTCCCGCTCGTCATGCAGCCGACCGAGATACTCGACGGCGCTATATCGCCGTGCGGCGGCTTCCGCTGCGTCACGACCTACGAGATACAAAACCACCCCGTGATAGTGGAGCTAATGCGCCGCCACGGCAAAGACCTGAACTTCGCCGGAGTGATAATAACCGTCACCTCTGTCGAGGCGAAGCACAGGAACCTCGTCTCGAAGATGGCGGCGAGTCTGCTTAAGAATGTGTTCCACGCGGACGGCGTAATTGTTACAAAAGGCGTCGGCGGCGCTTCGACTCTGTGCGTCGGCGCGATAGCGAGCGAGGCGGAAAAGCTCGGCATCAAGGCCGTGCCGATAATCCAGATACTCAACGGCAAGAGCAACCTCGGCGTCGAATGTATGATAAGCGAGCCGAACGTGGATTCGATAGTCTGCTCAGGCACCTATTACCACAACTTCACGCTCCCGCCCGTCAAGACTCTGCTCGGCGGGCCGAAAGACGCGCTCTATTTGAGCGGAGACGACGGCGTTATCGGCGGGCACAAGATAGCCACCGGCGACCCCGCGATAGGGCAGGTGCGCTCGACCTATATGAAACAGGTCGGCCTAATGAGCCAGGTCGGCTATTCCTACGGCAAGGCCGTGGATTATTAAAGGATGTGTAACGCAATGGAACAGAAGAAATGGCGCGTCGTCTGCTATATAAACCAGTTCTTCGGGCAGATAGGCGGGGAGGATATGGCTCACGTCGGCTTCTCGGTGAAGCATGAGGCCGTCGGCCCCGCGAAGCTCTTCCAGAATCTGCTGAAAGACTGCTGCGAGGTCGTCGCTACCGTGATATGCGGAGACAACTACTTCGCGGACGACACGGCGCGTTCGACCGCGGAAGGGCTCGCCATAGTGAGGGAGCTGAAGCCCGACCTGTTCATCGCAGGCCCGGCGTTCAACGCGGGACGCTACGGCATAAGCTGCGGCAGTATGGCATCGGCCGTCGGACGCGAACTGCACATCCCGACCGTTACCGGGATGTACCCGGAGAACCCGGCCGTGGACCTCTTCAGGAAGGACACGTACATAGTCAAGACGGGCATAATGTCCTCGCAGCTCCGCAGCGTCGCGCCCGTCATGGCCGGCATCGGCCTTCGGCTGTTGACCGGAGAACATATAGGAAGCGCCGCCTCTGAAGGCTACATTATACGCGACGTCATCCTCAACGAGGAACAGCCGCAGAACGCCGCGCAGCGCGCCATAGAAATGCTGATGAAGAAGATCAAGGGCGAGCCGTTTGAGAGCGAACTGCTCCCTCCGAAATTCGACATAGTCGAGCCGGCGCCGCCCGTCGCGGACATTACGCGCGCGAAACTCGCGCTCGTAACGGACGGCGGACTTATCCCGGAGAGCAATCCCGACAAGCTGAAACCGAACGGCAGCACGACATGGGGGCATTACGACTGGGACAAACTTATCTCCGAGCCTCACTTCGTCATACACAGCGGCTACGACGGCACATGGGTCATGGAAAATCCGTATCGCCTATTCCCGGTCGACGTACTTCGCGAGGAAGTCGCCGAAGGCCGTCTCGGCTCGCTCGAGCCCGAAGTCTACGTCGCCACCGGCAACTGCGCCTCCGTAGCCGCCTCTAAGGAAAAAGGCCGTCAGATCGCGCAGGCGCTCCTCGCAAAAGGTGTGGACGCCGCCATACTGACCTCTACCTGAGGCACGAGCACTCGTTGCGGGTCAACGATAGTAAAGGAAATAGAGCGCGCCGGCATACCGGTGACACAGATATGCGCCGTCGTGGACATTGCGGGCTCAGTAGGAGCGTCGCGCATACTGCGCGGATTTGCGATAACGTGCCCTGTCGGCAACCCGAACCTCAGCCCCGAGGATGAAAAGTCGTGCCGCAGACGCTACGTGGACAAAGCGCTCGAAATGCTCGCGGCCCCGGGCGAAAGAGGGCGTGTGGTAGACCTGATATAGCGGAAAACCTAACGCGGCTGTACGGAAAATAAGTTTGCTCGAGAGCCGCCGGATATGTAAAATAGATAAAACCGACCAACAGGAGCGAACTTACATGAGCGAAGATATATCGAGCAAAGCATTTTTCAGCCGCATACAGGAAAAATTGGAATCCCTTTCCAAGATGGAGCGCAAGACGGCGGAATGTATGATGGAAAACCGCGACAAGCTGATCTACTCCTCCATCACGGAACTGGCCGAGCTTGCCGGGACGAGCGAGGCGACCGTCACGCGGGTCTGCGCCAAGCTCGGCTACTCAGGGTTCCAGGCGCTTAAAGTCAGCGTCGCGCGCGAGCTTGTGAGCCAGCAGGACAAGATACACGAAGACCTGACGGCAGGCTCGCCGCCCGAAATGATAATAGACAAGATATTCTCGAGCGCCATCCACACTCTCACGATGACGAGGAAGGCGCTCGACGGAAAAGCCGTCGCTGGCAGCATAGACGCTATTTGCAGAGCCCGGCGCATAGTCGTGATAGGCAACGGGAACTCAGGCGCCATCGCGCTCGACGCGCAGCACAAATTCCTGCGCATCGGGCTCAACGTCAGCGCCTACACCGACGACCACATGCAGATGATAGCGGTCGTCTCCATGACGAAAGAGGACGTGCTGCTCGCCATATCGCACTCCGGAAGCTCGCGCGACGTCGCCGAGGCGATGAAGCTGGCGAAGGAAAGAGGCGTTACCGTCATATCCATTACGGACAACGGCATATCGCCCGTTTCGAAACTGGCGGACATACGACTCTACACATATTCGCAGGAGACGAAGTACAGGACATACGCCATATCGTCGCGCATTGCGGAGCTGACCATCATCGACACACTGTACACCGGCGTGTCGCTGAAGCTCGGCGATAAGGCCATACAAAATTTCGAAGCTCTGGAGAAGGCGCTCGTCGTCAAGAAATATTAAAAACTGTGCCGGTTCTTTTCGGCGCGGCGCTTCCTCCCGGCGTACATACATTGGGGGAATAAATCGTGACGGAAAAACTTTTCGGCGTTGATTTCGGAACCGGCGGCTGCAAAGCCACCGTTATAGACAAAGAGGGAAACATCCTGGCCTCCGCCTTTGAGGAATACCCCTCCGAACACAAGCATCCCGGATGGTCCGAGCAGGCCCCGTCCCTCTGGATAGAAGCTTTCATCAAAACTGTAAAATCCTGCCGCGGACAGATGAGCGACGGCTTCGCCGGAATGCTCGCGCTCGCCGTCACCGCCTCGACGCACAACGCGGTGCTGATGGACGAAGCGGGAAAAGTCATACGCCCCTGCATCATGTGGAACGACCAGCGCAGCGGCGGCCAATGTAATCGCCTCAAAGAAAAATACGGCGAAGAGATATTCCGCATAGGAATGCAGATGCCGACGCCGACGTGGACCCTGCCGCAGCTTCTCTGGCTGAAAGAGAACGAGCCGGAAAACTACGGAAAAATAAAGCGCCTCATGTTCACAAAAGACTACGTGCGCTCATGGGTGACGGGAGACTTCTGCACCGACATCGTAGACGCGCAGGGGAGCCTGCTCTACGACGCGCGCAAAAACGCCTGGTCTCCCGAGCTCTGCGGAATGATAGAGCTGCCGCTATCCGTCCTTCCAGAAATACGCGGAACAAAGGAAATCGTCGGAAAAGTCCGCGCCGAAGCGGCCGCGCTTACCGGACTTCCCGAAAGGCTCCCGGTAATAGCCGGATGCTCCGACACTGCCGCGGAAGACTTCAGCGCCGGAGCGGTCAACGCCGGACAGATAATAGTAAAGCTTGCGACCGCGGGCAACGTCAACCTCATCACAGACAACGCCGTCCCCCACGCAAAATCATTCACGTACCCATACTCCGTAGAGGGCAAGTGGTACACCGTGACGGCGACCAACAGCTGCGCCTCTGCCTACAGATGGATGCGCGACGCGCTGTACCCCGCGGAAAAAGAACTCTGCGAAGCGAAGGGCGAAGACGTCTACATGCTAATGGACGAACAGGCGTCGAAAGCCGAACTCGGCGCGCGCGGCCTGATATTCCATCCGTACCTGCTGGGCGAACGCTGCCCGTACTTCAACCCCAACGCGCGCGGAGACTTCTTCGGCGTCAGCATGGTACACAACAAAGGCGACTTCGCCCGCGCGCTGCTCGAAGGCGTCGCATTCAGCCTTTACGACTGCCTCCAGGTACTCAAAGACTTCACCGGCAACATGGAAGACATCGTCATAATAGGCGGCGGTGCGAAAAGTCCGCTGTGGAGCCAGATCGTATGCGACGTATTCGGCCTCGAAGTAAAAATGCCCGAGCACGCGGAATCCTCCTTCGGCGGAGCGCTCCTCGCCGGAGTTGGCGTAGGCGCGTTCTCCGACGAAATCGAAGCCGCGCGCAAATGCGTAAGAATGAAACGCACATACAAACCGGCTTCGGAAAACCACGCGAAATACGAAAAAATATTCGCCATCTACAAAGAAATAGTAGAAGCCTCCGCACCGATATGGGACAAGCTCGCGCACATAGCGAATGAGTGATAGTGGAAAATACCAATAGAATCGCCGGAAAATAAGCGTGCCGCATACAAGCGGCGCGCTTTCGGCATACTCCGCGGACGGCGCGGTTATATAATTTGCGGGCAAGAACGCTGAAATAGCCGTAATATAGTGAATTGACTAAAACGGCAAACATTTATGTCATTCCGGCAATCTTCCGGATAGCCTGCCACTAAAACGGCCCTGTCAGTCCGGTGGAATCTCCATCCTTAACACTTAGGACCGAGGCTGAATTAAACGGAATAGCCGCGATGGATGATGCTATTGAGTATGGAATGGGCGCCACGCATCACACAAAAGATTTGCGAGGCGACATACATTTTTTAAAGAAGTTGATCGAGGATAATAAAGCCGGTACGACAGGTTGAATATCAATATCCAGATCATACTGCTCAGCCATTTCGCCATATATAATGTTCGGAACTCTCACGTATTTGAGAATATACTATGCCGTATGCCGAACGGGCGCGGCGTCTGTTTATGGAAAAGCCCGCGCACTCAGCAGCACGATACGGATATACGTATGAATAACGGAACGATATGGAGCCTAATACAAAAACAGAGCCGCTCATTCCGAACGGCTCTGTCTCAAACTGGTCGGGGCGAGAAGATTCGAACTTCCGACCTCTTGGTCCCGAACCAAGCGCGCTAACCAGACTGCGCTACGCCCCGAAAAACTTTATAAAAGCCTCTCATCGCTGAGAGGCTGGTATTTACTGGTGGCGCTAACTGGACTTGAACCAGTGACCTGTCGGGTATGAACCGAATGCTCTAGCCAACTGAGCTACAGCGCCATAAATTGGTTGCGGGGATAGGATTTGAACCTATGACCTTCGGGTTATGAGCCCGACGAGCTTCCGAACTGCTCCACCCCGCGATACCAGGCTGGTTGGTGCCGAGAGCGGGATTCGAACCCGCACGAGCTTGCGCCCGCAGGATTTTAAGTCCCGTGCGTCTACCATTCCGCCACCCCGGCCAACGGAGAGTATTATACCAACTTTCGCCGCCGCGTCAATAGCTTTTTGAAAATATCGCGAGGCCTTTTTGTAACGTCTCGAGCCTCTTTTGTTATAATAATCGGCGGCGGCCTGTCAGCGTGCCGGGCCGCCGCAGTTTGCTGCGCGAAAGGTGAGCGTATGAATCTGTCGTATTTGTTCCGGGCGATGCCTTTGCCCGTTATTGCCATTACACTTCCGTTCGCAGGCGTTTTATTGATGGCCTGCGTCATGCTTTACGGACGCTTAGCGGCGCGTGGGCGCGGCAGGGGTATCCCTAAGATTTTGTATAAGCTTCCGTTCCTCGTCATATTGATCGCCGAGCTCGTCGTTTCATACCGTGTGTGGGCCGGCGCGGAGATGTCGGCCGCTCCGTTTTATTTTCTTTCTGACGGCGGCTGGCGGTCGGCCGCCGGTGGAAATTTTGACGGCGCGCGAGCCGCGCTTACGGTAGACGCTTTCGGCGCCGTCTCTTCGATGCTTATGAGCTTCGTCGCTTTCGTCGCGGGGCTGCGCGCGCTGTCCGACAAGCGCAATATTATCACGCCGCGCAAGGCTGCCTTTTTCCTGCTGACGTGCGCCGGGATACAGGGGATGTTTTACGCGAGCGGGCTTTCGGCCCTTTTCGTGTTCATGTTGGCGACGCAGGCCGGGGTGACCGGGCTTTACAGCAATTTCGCGGTCGGCGAGCGAAGGCCGGGCGGCAAGCACGCGCTTTATTACGTCTCGCGCGTCCTGCTGCTCGTGATGTTTCTCGCGGGTGCGCTGATGCTCAGGTCTGAGTACGGCACGGACAATATCTCCGCATTGGCGTCGCTAGTGAAGGGGACGCCTTCGTCGCTCGCGGCTTTCGTGCTGATGACTGTGCCGCTTTTGTATATTTTTTTCAAGCCGTCGCCCTATCTTCCCGACGCCTCCAAGATATGCTTTTTCGGCATCAGGACGCAGGCGTCGCTGTTCGCGGCTTTCCGCGTGATTTTCTCGCTTTACGGGCCGCTCGACGGCCTTCAGAAGGTCCCCGCGCTTTTTATAATGCTCGGCTTCGCGGCTATGCTGTCCGCGATAGTGTTTCAGAGCGCGGGCAGGTCTCCTGTTCATTTCATGGATTCGATGATTATGTACGTTAAAGGTATGGTCGTCGTAACGACCGGCATCGCCGTGAGCGGGACGTTCAGCGCCGAGCGCGCCGCCCTTTACGGCGTGAGCGCGATGGAGTCGATGATAGCGCTGTGGCTGATTTTCCTTCCAGTGACGGCGGCTCTTTCCGTCGTTACGGTTTATCTGAAGCAGGAGTACGAGGGTTGTGAGCTGTGGCAGGAGGGGATGATGGCCGAGCGCGCTCCGCTTTCGCTTTTCGCACTTTTTGTAGTCGTCATGTCTCTCGCCGGGCTTCCGCCTTTTATCGGCTATACCTCTAAGCAGCTTTTGTTCCGTTCTGCAAATTTCCTGAATCCGCTGGTCGCTGTGGCTCTTTTCATGTTTACGGTGTTTATGCTGATGATCGGGCTGCGTTTCCTCGCGTCGCTTGCGCTTGTCCGAAAGCCACTGAAGAGCGAGTTCCATTTCGCGGGGGAGTCTACGGTGGCTTTTCCTCTGTTTTTCCTGCTTATGCTCTTCGCTGCGGCTTCCGCCGTCCCCGGATATGTTTTTGAAAAAATGGTCTCTCCGGCCGCCGCTGCTCTGATAAACCGTACCGTACCGGCCGGAGCCGCCATGCCGGACGCCGGCCGGTACGCGATGATGCTGCGTATATCGACTGGTTTTTTCACGTGGGACGTGTATAAATGGCTTCTGGTCTTTTTGATGGCGGCGGCTTGCGGCGCCGCGGCAGTGAGTCTGTGCGTCCGCCGCTCAGGCGGCGTCGTCTCTCCGGCGCGAGGCGAGAGGGCCGTCGCTTTTCCGATGTTTCCTTCGGAGCGGTTTATCGCCGAGGTCGCCGCGTCGTGTTTCCGTCCATGGCGCCGGGCTGCCGCCTCCGGGCTGTGCGGCATCGCGGCTCTTGTTCTGCTTTTCGCCGCGGCTGTGTTCGTAAGGTGATTTGATATGACTGCAGATATTTTCTCTTCGCTTTTCCGTTATTTCAACGCGTGGCTGCTGATTTGTTTCGCCGTTGCAGCCGCCGTCGTCTCCGAAAAGATATATTTCAGATTCTTTGCGGCTTTAGCTAAAAGGAGCGGTGCGGCGGACGTTCCGTCCGTGAGTTTCGCGGGATTTTTCAGGAGGCCGGCGGTTCTTCCGGGCGGCGCGCGCTCGAACGCTCCGCTGTACTGCCCGGTCCCGGCTTTCGCGGCGCTGATGACCGTATGGGCCTGTCTGCCGGTCTGCACGTATATACCGATAATCGACAACGGTGCGGATATGGTGCAGCTGGCGCAGTTCATGCTGCTTTCAGAGGTATTCGTGCTTATATCGCTGTATTCGACCGGATCGGGCGAGGCCCTTGAGACGGTGCGGGCCGAGATGAAGAATATGATCCGGTTTCTCCTGCCTTTTATGGCGGCCTGCGCGTCTATAGCGGCATACCTCATAAAGAACGGGCTCGACAGCGATCCGTTCAGCTTCAACTCTTTCTCTCTGTTTGGACAGATGCGCTCGATGTCGTGGCCTGGCGTCGCCGGCGTAGTCATTTTCGTAATCGCCGTGCTGAGCCAGACGCCGCAGCGCGGCGCGGAGTCGGGGACTCTGCTGCTTAAAGAGGACGAGCTTCCTGATTACGACGGCGCGCCGCGCGGTATTCTCCAGGTTTGGTCCGTGCTGCGGGCCTTTATAGTCATAGCCGCTGTAACGTACATCGTCTTCCCGAGCGACCTTATGGGAACCTTCGGCGAGTCTGCCGCGATCTCATGGCGAGGGCAGGCCGTCAATTTCGTCGTCTTCTGGATTTCCGTCGGCCTCATGAGGATTTGCGCAGTCCCTCTGTGCAGGCTGATATTGTCGCTGCTCGAGCGCCCGCTGCCGGCATACGCGCGCGGCTGCGTCGTTTATCTGCTTTCCGTCTGCGCCGTGCTGCTGCTTTGGTACGAGGGGATACTGCTTTCGATGGAGGCGGCGGCGTTTTAGCGTCTGGTTCGTCCGCTTCGGGTAAAGGAGGGCAAAGCTATGGAAAAGGTCATGGTCGTATCGACCGGCGGCACGATAGTCTCGGTCGATAATGGCGGCGGCGCCGTGCCGGACGCCGGGGCCGCTGGCGCCGCCGTCGCCCGGGCGCTCGATTATCTGCGCGGCCGCGGCTTCGAGTGCGTGACCGCCTGGGCTTTCGGCGAGGCCGGCATCGACAGCTCGGACATGTCGCCGGACGAGTGGCTTGCGCTTTCGCGCGTCATAGTTGAAGGGCGTGACGCAGGGATAAAAAAATTCCTAGTCGTCCACGGTACTGACACGATGGCATACAGCGCCGCGTGGCTTTCGCTTACCGTTTCCGGCGCGGCGGTCGTGCTGACCGGCAGCCAGAGAGTGCCGGCCGAGGATGGGTTCGACGGCGCGGACAATCTGCTCGGGGCGGCGAAGCTGCTCTGCGACACGGAACGCGGCGTCTTTATTTATTTTGCCTGCGAGAGCTTTCCGGGCGCTTACGTGCATAAAGAGGACTCGTCCGCGCTTTGCGCCTACGTCCGTACCGGCGGCGGAGTTTCGCCGTTTTTCGGATTGCCGCGTAATGCCGCGGACGCGTTGGAGACCGCGCGCAGGCTTGCCGTCGTTTACCTGCACCCAGCTTATTCAGGCGGCTTCCCGAAAAATGTGAAAATCATCATACTCTGCGGCTACGGCGCTGGGAATATGGCGCAGCGGCTGCACGGTGAGATCGAAGCGGCATACGGCGGAGCGGAGCGCCCGGTAATAATAGCGGCCAGCTCATGCGCGAAAGGCGAGAAAAATCCGGCGCGCTACGGCGGCGTCGGGATGGCGGCGCTCGCGGGGAAAAAATTCACGGTTTTCGGTCAGGGGAGCTATTCCCTTGAATTCTTAATTACATTATCATATCTAGCGTTATTGAGCGACGCGGACGCGCCCGAAAAAATTCTGGCGCGCTGTCTTGAAAAATTTTAACGAACGGGTGGAGGCTGGATTTATGGCTTCGGAAAACAAGAATCAGAACTTTATCGAAGAAATCATCTCTGCGGATCTGGAAAGCGGGCGCGTCAAGGAAGTAGTCACGCGCTTCCCTCCCGAACCGAACGGATACCTTCATATAGGTCATGCAAAGTCGATATGCCTTAACTTCGGAACGGCTAAGGAATTCGGCGGGCGCTGCAACCTGCGCTTCGACGACACGAACCCGGCGAAAGAGGATACGGAGTACGTCGAGGCGATAATGGAGGACGTCCGCTGGCTCGGCTTCGAGTGGGCGGAGCTTCGCTACGCCTCCGACTATTTCGGCCAATTCCACAAATGGGCGATAGACCTCATAAAAGCAGGCAAAGCCTACGTCGACGACCAGAGCGCCGAAGAGATACGCGCCAACCGAGGGACTCTGACGAAGCCAGGCGTCGATTCCCCTTACAGGAACCGCAGCGTCGAGGAGAACCTCGACCTCTTCGCGCGCATGACGGCGGGCGAGTTCGAAGAGGGCAGCCACGTCCTCCGCGCGAAGATAGACATGTCGAGCAGCAACCTCAACATGCGCGACCCGGTCATCTATCGCATCCTGAAAAGGGAACATCACCGCACCGGCTCGAAGTGGTGCGTCTATCCCATGTACGACTTCGCCCACGGCTACGAGGACGCGATAGAGGGCGTCACGCATTCGATATGCACGCTCGAGTTCCAGGACCACCGGCCGCTCTACGACTGGTTCATCGCGAATGCGGACGTGCCGAGCGTGCCTCACCAGTACGAGTTCGCGCGCCTCAACCTCACCTATACCGTCATGAGCAAGCGCAAGCTGCTCGAGCTCGTGACGCTCGGCATCGTCGACGGATGGGACGACCCGCGCATGCCCACGGTCTGCGGCTTCCGCCGCCGCGGCTACACGGCTTCGTCGATACGCCGCTTCTGCCGCGAGATAGGCGTCGCGAAGGCCGACAGCCTCGTAGAGATAGAGCTGATGCAGCACTGCCTGCGCGAGGAGCTCAACAAGACGGCGCTCCGCGGCATGGCGGTGCTAGACCCCGTGAAGGCCGTCATCGAGAACTGGCCCGAGGGCTTCGTAGACGAGCTCGACGCGGAGAACAACCCCGAGGACGCGTCGGCGGGCAGCCGCAAAATCAAAATAGGCAGAGAAATCTACATCGAGCGCGGCGACTTCATGGAGGAGCCGGTCAAGGGCTTCTTCCGCCTCTCGCCCGGCAAGGAGGTGCGCCTCAAGCACGCCTATCTGATAACATGCACCGGCTTTGAAAAAGACGCGGACGGCAGAATAACCGAAATACGCTGCACCGCGGACATGGACAGCCGCGGCGGCGACGCGCCCGACGGACGCAGGGTCAAAGGCACGCTGCACTGGGTGTGGGCCGGAGACGCGGTGCCCGCGAAGGTCAACCTCTACGGCAACCTCTTCACGCTGCGCAACATGAACGACATGGAAGATGGCAAAGACTACAAGGACTACCTCAACCCAGACTCGCTGCGCGTCGCGGAAGGCGCTCTCGTCGAGCCGTCGCTCGCGAAGGCCGCGCCGCTCGACAAGTTCCAGTTCCTGCGCCACGGCTATTTCTGTGCCGACACCACGACGACGCCGGAAAAGCCGGTTTTCAACCTCACAGTCTCGCTCAAGGACTCATGGGGCAAGGAGCAGAAGAAGCAGGGATAATTTTGTAACTTCGCATAAAAGCGCAGCGCGCCCGTTACGCATGGGAGCGCCGCGCTTTTTGTATGATTTCCGCATTTTTATGAAAAGAGGCCGAAGCCGTGCCGTCCTTATGCGCGGCGGGCTGCCGGGATGCGCTGCGGCGCTCGGGCGTGCCCCATGGGATTTTTATAAAATAACGGCGCGTCCGTCGGCTTCACGGACGCGCCGCCGCTTTATATCCCTTCGGCGGTTTTCCTAAAATCCGCGCAGGTTCAGCCTTTCCGACAGAAGTTCGAGCGCCCTCATGCCCGCGAGGGAATTCCCTTTCGCGTCGAGCGCGGGCGAGAAAACGCCGATCCCCATGCGTCCCGGCACGACGGCGAGGATTCCTCCCGAGACGCCGCTCTTGCCGGGAAGTCCTACGCGCACGGCGAACTCTCCCGAGCCGTTGTAAAGTCCGCAGGCGCTCATGAGCCCAGTGACCGTGTGTACGGTCTCGCGCTTCACGAGCCTGCGCCCCGTAGCCTGCGAAACGCCGCCCGACGCGAGCATCGCGCCGATCATCGCGAGGCCGCCGCTCGTGCAGCGGATGCTGCACAGCTTGAAGTAGAAGTCCAGTATTGCTTCGACGTCTCCGTGGAGCAGTCCGACGCTCTTCATGAAGTAGGCGAGCGCGCGGTTGCGGTCGGCGCTGCGCTTTTCGGAAGCGCAGACCTTTTCGTCGAAGCCGTCCTCGCGTCCCGTAATGTCCCTGAAAAACGCGAGCAGCCTGTCCGCCGAGCCGTCGCGGTAGGCTGTGTGGATGAGCGAGCAGACCGCGATGGCTCCGGCGTTCATGAACGGGTTCGACGGCTTTGACGAGGTCATCTCTATGCGCATGAGCGAGTTGAACGAGTCGGCGCTCGGCTCCATGCCGACGTGGCGGAATACGTTGTCCGCGCCGAAGTGTTCGACCGCGAAGGCGAGCGCTAGGATCTTCGAGACCGACTGCATCGTGAAGAAACGCTCCGTGTCGCCCGTCTCAACCGCGTTGCCGCCTACCGGCAGGCAGCTCAGCGCGAAGAGCTCCGCCGGCATGAGCGCCAGCTCCGGTATGTAGTCCGCGGGCTTTCCGTCCGCGGACATCACGCGCGCAACGTCCATGATATTGTCGAGAAGTTCCCTGTTCAAAGCGTGCTCTTCCATCGCCGAAGCGCCCCTTTCTCCGTATCGCGTTTTGTTCGTGAAACGCCAATATTGTAGCAGAGACGCGGCGCGCCGTTCAAATCCGGCGCTCATGCGTAAGCGCCGCCTTTTTGGTATAATAAGAAGGTGGAATAAAACGCGGCGTATAAGCCGCTTTATTTTTGAAATGTTCCGCTTATCTGCGCTCGGAGGTAAATATATGGACCACAATTCAAAGCAGAGCAACTTGTTTGAGATAAACAAAGTCATTACGCTCCCGCTCGAAGAGGAAATCAAACAAAGCTATCTGAACTACGCGATGAGCGTCATTGTCGGTCGTGCGCTGCCAGACGCGCGCGACGGGCTGAAGCCCGTGCAGCGCCGCATACTCTACGCGATGATGGAGCTCGGCGTGCGCCACAACCAGCCCTTCAAGAAGTCGGCGCGTATCGTCGGAGAGACGATGGGTAAGTACCATCCGCACGGCGACGCGGCGATATACGACACGATGGCGCGCCTTTCGCAGGATTTCAGCATGCGCTACACGCTCGTGGACGGTCAGGGAAACTTCGGCTCTATCGACGGAGACCCGCCGGCGGCCATGCGTTACACCGAGGCGAGGCTTCACGCGCTCGGCGAGGAGATGCTCGCCGACATCAACGAAGACACCATAGACTGGGGGCCGAACTTCGACGAGTCGCTGCAGGAGCCGCTCGTGCTCCCGTCGCGCATTCCTAATCTGCTCGTCAACGGCAGCACCGGCATCGCCGTCGGAATGGCGACGAACATGCCGCCGCACAACCTCGGCGAGGCGATAGACGTCTGCTGCGCGGTGCTCGACGACCCGGACGTCGAACTTGGCGAGCTGATGAACCTCATGCCGGGGCCCGACTTCCCGACCGGCGGAGTCATCCTCGGGCGCGACGGCATAATAGACGCCTACCGCACCGGCCGCGGAAAGATAATAGTACGCGGGCGTGTCGAGATAGAGGAGCCCAAGAAGGGCAAGCGCGCGATAATAATCACCGAGATACCTTATATGGTCAACAAGACCAACTTTATAGAGACGATAGCGAAGGGCGCGCAGACCGGCATAATCGACGGGATTTCCGACCTGCGCGACGAATCCGACAGGAACGGGATGCGCATAGTCGTCGAGCTCCAGCGCGACGCGGACCCGAACCTCGTGCTGCGCCAGCTCTATTCGCGCACGCAGCTCCAGACGACCTTCGGCGTTATAAACCTCGCCATTGTAGACGGCGGCACGAAAGAGCTGCCGCTCAAGGAGATGGTGCTGATATTCCTCAACCACCGCCGCGAGGTGGTGCGCCGGAGGACGGAGTTCCGTCTGCGCAAGGCCGAGGACAGGCGTCATATCGTCGAAGGGCTGCTCCGCGCGCTCGACGCGATAGACCGCGTAATAGCGATAATCAGGGGCTCCGACACGGCGCAGACGGCGCGCGAGAGACTCATGTCAGAACTTGAATTCAGCGAGATACAGGCGCAGGCCATACTCGACATGAGGCTCCAGCGCCTGACGGGCCTCGAACGCGAAAAGCTCGACGCCGAGCTGGCCCAGCTCCTGATGGACATCGAACGCTACCACAGCATACTTTCGAGCCGCGTCGTGCTTGACTCGGTCGTGAAGAGCGAGCTGCTTGAAGTCAAGACTGCATATAACGACAAGCGCCGCACCGACATAGAGAACAGCGTCGAAGAGGTCGCCGCCGAGGACCTGATTCCCGAAGAGGACATAGTCGTCGCCCTTACGCGCGACGGCTACATCCGCCGTATGCCGCTCCAGGACTACCGCGTTCAGCAGCGCGGCGGCAAGGGCGTAAAGGGCGTCGCGACGAAGGCCGAGGACGAGATAGCGATAATCGCGACCACGACGACGCACAAGACGCTTTACCTGTTCACAAACCGTGGGCGCGTCTTCGGCGTGCGCGGCTTCTCCCTGCCGGAGCCTAAGACCGGCAAGGGCAAGCTCATAGGCACTATAGTCACGCTCGAAAAGGACGAGCGCGTCGTCGCGATGAAGGACAGCGCGCTCGAGGGCGCGAAGTTCGTATTCTTCGTTACGAAACTCGGCACGGCGAAGCGGCTTCCCGTGACGGAGCTCGACGGACTGACGAGGGCGGGCCGCCGCGTGCTCGGCATAGCGGACGACGACGACATAGCGCGCGTGCGCGTGACGAGCGGCAGCGACGACCTTCTGCTCACGACCGCGATGGGGCAGACTCTTCGCGTCAACGAGGACGAATTCCGCCCGCTGGGCCGCCAGGCGCAGGGCGTGCGCGGCATAAGGCTCGACGACGGCGACACCGTGGTCGGCTGCGACGTGGTGTCCGACGGCCGCGAGGTGCTCTTCATCAGCGAACGCGGCATCGGAAAACGCACCGCCTACGACGAATTCACGCAGCACCACCGCGCCGGATACGGAGTCCGCGCGATGAAGCTGTCGGAAAAAACCGGCAACCTAGTCGGCGCGTGGGGCGTGCAGGAGGACGAGGACATCATCGTCATAACCAGCCGAGGGCGCATGGTGCGTATCGTGGCCAAGGAAATATCGACGCTGAGCCGCTCCGCGACCGGCTACACGATAGTGAGCCTCGACGAAGGCGACACCGTCGCCGACATCAGCATCGTCCGCAAGGACGAGAGCGGAGACTAAAGTGAAGATCGCGCGCGACGGCTGGCCGACGATAGCCGCGCTTGTGCTCATGACGGCCGCGGGGTGGTACGTATCGCCGTGGATAAGCCTGTGCCTCTGCGTATTGCTCGCCTTCGTCTGCTGGTTTTTCCGAGACCCGGAGCGCGAGCCGGAGCGCCCGCTGAACGACGGCGACTTTTTAAGCCCGGCGGACGGCGCCGTCGTCGAGATTGAGGACTCCGAGCACGAGTACACCGGCAAGGCCGTTAAGATAGGCATATTTATGAACGGCTTCAACGTCCACGTCAACCGTTTCCCCGTGACGGGCACGGTCGGCTACGCGAAGTACGTTCCGGGGAAAAAATGGTTCGCGATAGCGCCCAAGGCTTCGGAGATAAACGAACGCTTCTACGTCGGAGCGGAGTCCGAATACGGGCGCTTCGTGCTTACGCAGATCGCAGGCATAATGGCGCGCCGCATAGCTCCGCGCGTGAAAGTGGGCGACGTTGTGCGCGGCGGCGAAAGATATGGTATGATAAAGCTTGGATCAAAGGTGGATATCTATCTTCCGCCTGCGATAATTCCCAACGTAAAACTCGGAGACAAGGTATTCGCCGGACGTACCATAATAGGAGTGAAAAAAAATGCGTAAGCACAGGCAAGTCAGAAATATACCGTTCAGGATGATAATCCCGAACATGATAACAAGCGGCAGCGTATTCTGCGGCGTTTCCGCGATAATACTCACGTCGCACGGACGTCTCGTCCCGGCCGCTCTGCTTATATGCTTCGCGGCCTTCTTCGACGTTATGGACGGCCGCGTCGCGCGCAGCCTCGGCGGCGGCAGCCATTTCGGTGAGGAGCTCGACAGCCTGGCCGACGCTATAAGCTTCGGCGTCGCTCCGGCTTTTCTCGTCTACACCGCATATATAGGCCCGGAAAGCGGGGTATGGGGCCCGCTCTCCGCCTCCTTCTTCGCGCTCTGCGGCGTGCTGCGCCTCGCGCGTTTCAACGTCGCGCACGTGCCGACGGGCCCGTTCCAGGGGCTTCCGATACCGGCGGGCGGCCTTTCGCTCGCCTCGCTCGTCATGGCCGGCGCGCCGGTGACTCCGCTCGCCGCGATGTGCGCCATGTGCTTCGTCGGCGCGCTGATGGTCAGCTCCGTCCCCTACTGTAACACGAAGCGCCTCAGCAAACACAACGTCAACAAGGTCAAGCTTTACGGCATGACGACCTTCATCGTCCTCTGCTTCGTAGTTTTGCGTGAAAAGGCTTTCCTCGCCGTCGCTTTAATGTATATAATAAGCGGGTTGGTAAGATTCGACGGCGCCGCGTGGATAATGCTCGACGCCGGAGACGAGCGTTCCGCCGAAGACAAAGAATAACGGCAACAAGGCAAGGAGTTTTATATCCCGGCTTCGCTCGCGAAGGCCGGGTTTTTTATTTACAAGGAGGAGATTGAATGAGGAAGATAATGACCGGAAACGAGGCGACGGCCCGAGGCGCGTGGGAAGCCGGGCTGCACTTCGCCGCCGCGTATCCCGGGACGCCCTCGACGGAGATTCTTGAAAACCTCGCGCTCTACAAGGACAAAGGGGTTTACTCCGAGTGGGCGACGAACGAAAAAGTCGCGGTGGAGGCCGCGGCGGGCGCTTCGATAGCGGGAGCGCGCGCCCTCGCCGCGATGAAGCACGTCGGTCTCAACGTAGCGGCAGACCCGTTCTTTACTCTCGCCTACACCGGCGTCAACGGCGGCCTCGTGATAGTGTCCGCCGACGACCCCGGCCTCTTCAGCTCGCAGAACGAGCAGGACAACCGCTTCTATGCCTCGCACGCTAAGATAGCGATGGTGGAGCCATCCGACAGCCAGGAATGCCTCGACTACGTAAAGGAAGCTTTCGAGATTTCCGAGAAATACGACACGCCTGTGCTCTTCCGCGTCACGACGCGCATATGCCACAGCAAGACGCTCGTCGAGACCGGCGACAGGGTCGAGCGCGAAGTGCGCCCGTACAAGAAGGACGTGACGAAATACGTCATGGCCCCAGCGAACGCGAAGCGCCGCAAGCAGATACTGACCGAGCGCATCGCTGCGCTCAAAGAATACAGCGAGACGACCCCGCTCAACCGCGTCGAGCGCGGAAGCGGGACCGTAGGCATCATCACGAGCGGGATCTCCTACAACCACGCGAAGGAAGTCTTCGGCGACGAAGCGTCATACCTCAAGCTCGGCTTCACATGGCCGCTGCCCGAGAAGAAAATCCGCGATTTCGCCGCTTCGGTCGAAACGCTTTACGTCATAGAGGAAAACGAGCCGTATCTTGAAAACTACGTCAAAGCGCTCGGCATCGCCTGCACCGGACGCGAGAAGCTGCCGTGGATAGACGAGCTCACGCCCGAGCGCGTGCGCCGCGCCTTCTTCCCCGACTCTGAGGAGAGCGGCGGCTACTCGATAGACGCCGAGATACCGCCGCGCCCGCCGGTGCTCTGCGCAGGCTGCACGCACCGCGGGTTCTTCTACGAAGTCGGCAAATATAAAGATATCGTCGTGACGGGAGACATCGGCTGCTACACGCTCGGCATCGTTCCGCCGCTCTCCGTCACCGACACGGTCATCTGCATGGGCGCGAGCGTCTCGGGCGGCGTCGGCTTCCGCAAAGCCGTCGAACGCGCGGGCCGCAAGGAAAAAGTGTTCGCGGTCATAGGCGACTCGACATTCTTCCACTCGGGCATAACCGGCCTCATCGACGCGATAGTCAACAAGGCCCCGATAGTCGTCAACATACTCGACAACCGCATAACCGCCATGACCGGACATCAGGAAAACCCGGGCACTGGCCGCACGCTCATGGGCGAGCCGACGCACCAGGTGGACCTCAAGGCGCTCTGCATGGCCTGCGGAGTGAAGGAAGAAAACATCCGCCTCATCGACCCGTACGACCTCACGGCGACGAGAGACGCGGTCCGCGCCGGATACGAGGCGACGGAGCCCTTCGTCATCATCACGACCTCGCCCTGCGCGCTGATCAAAGAAGTCGTAAGGCGCCGCGCGAATATGAAATGCTTCGTAGACGAGGAGAAGTGCGTGAAATGCAAGCTCTGCCTCAAGGCCGGATGCCCGGCGGTCAACTTCCGCGACGGGCGCGTCTACATCGACCGTGCTTCATGCAACGGCTGCACCGTCTGTATGCAGATATGCCCGAAGCACGCGATAGTCAGGGAGGGTTAGGCCATGAAGAAAAACGATACTAAAAGCATTCTCCTCGTCGGAGTCGGCGGACAGGGCACGATACTCGCCTCGAAGATACTCTCCGAAGGGCTCGTGCGCAAAGGCTACGACGTCAAGATGTCCGAGATACACGGCATGAGCCAGCGCGGAGGCAGCGTAACGACGCACGTGCGCTACGGCTCTAAGGTAGCTTCGCCCGTCGTGCCCGAGGGCGAGGCCGACGTGCTCGTCGCCTTTGAGAAGGTCGAAGCCGCGCGCTGGCTGCAGTATCTTAAAAAGGGCGGCACGCTCGTCGTCAACGACTTCGAAATATATTCCCTGCCGGTGCTCACCGGAGCCGCCAAATATCCCGAAGGCGTGACCGAGAAGCTCCGCGCCGCGGTGCCGAACACGAAGGTCTTCAACGCCGGAGAGATAGCGAGCAGCCTCGGCAACATCAAGGCTCAGAACATAGTGCTCCTCGGCGCGCTCGTCAAGGCGATGGGCCTTGAGGACCTCGACTGGGAGGACGTGCTCAAAGAGCTGATCCCAGAGAAACTTCTCGACCTCAACCTCAAAGCCTTCAGAGCCGGCTTAGAGCAGTAACATTACGAAACGTCACGGGCGCGGCGGCTGGGCCGCGCCCTTTTCTTATGTTCCCGCGAAAGAGAAAAATCAGATGAAAGAGAACAAATACGACGACGAGATATTTTTTGAGAAATACGCGCAGATGGCGCGCTCAAAGTACGGCCTCGCGGCGGCCGGCGAGTGGGAGACTCTGCGTCCGATGCTGCCGGACTTCCGCGGAAAGCGCGTGCTCGACCTCGGATGCGGCTACGGCTGGCACTGCGTCTACGCGGCGGAAAACGGCGCGGCCTCCGTCGTCGGAATAGACATTTCCGAAAAAATGCTCGCCGCGGCGCGCGCTCGGACGAAGGCTGCGAACGTGCGCTACGTCCGAGAGGCGATAGAAGACGCGGACTTTCCGCCGGAAAGTTTCGACGTCGTGCTGAGCTCGCTCGCGCTTCACTACGTCGGGGACTTCGGCGCGGTCGTGAAAAAAGTGCGCCGTTTCCTCGCGGCCGGCGGAACGTTCGTATTCTCCGCCGAGCACCCCGTCTTCACCGCGCAGGGGCCGCAGGACTGGCACTATAATGCGGACGGCTCGATAGCCCACTTCCCGGTCGATAATTATTATTACGAAGGCCGCCGCGACGCCGTATTCCTCGGCGAACGCGTCGTCAAATACCACCGCACGCTCGACGCCTACATCAACGCGCTGCTCTCGAACGGCTTTGCGCTGACCGGCTTCGCCGAGCCGCGCCCTACGGCGATGATGCTCGCGGAGATTCCCGGAATGCGCGACGAGATGCGCCGCCCGATGATGTTTATAGTATCCGCGGCGAAGCGCGGCTGATACAAGCGGATCCGCGGGCGAGCTGAGTCCTTCAAAATGCTGAATTTTGCTTAATTTTCATATGAAGTGTGTTTAATATGTTATACTTCTGGCAGATACGAAAAAGCGGCATGAACGTATCTAAAATGCGCGCGGATGCGGAGGAGGGCTGTCCACGGCAAAATGGGCGCGTCTTACCTGAATGAATCTGTCATAAGCGCAGTCTCGCGCGCCGTGGGCCATTCGCTCGACGTTCCGGCCTGCGTGCTGGACTTGGAGCTGAAGCAGCGGCTCGTTCTCGGCGGTGGCGGAGAGCGGTTCGCGGCGGATCTGTCGCGTCTGCTTGAGAGCGCCTCCGGCCCGGATGAGGCCGCGCGTATCGCGGACGCCGCGTCCGTCTATTGGACGCCGTGCGAGGCTGACGGCAGGACGGTCTGCTATATCGCCGCGCCGGCGGAGCGAGGCGAGCTCGCTGCGGCCTATCTGAAAGTCCTGATACAGGCCGAGTGCCGCATGGACGCGGAGGGCGGGGCCGAGGAGGAGGGGCGCAAGCGCTCGATGCTCGTCAGCCAGCTCGCCGGCTCCGGACGCATAGACTCGGAGGCGGAGTCATACCTCGGCGCTCTCGGCTATGAACGCGACATACTTCGCTGCGCGGTGCTCTGCGTCGTGGAGACCGCGTCGGGACATCACGACGGCGAGGTGCCGTTCATTTCTCTCGAACGCTGGGCCGCCGGGGCCGGGATACTGTCTCGCGAGGATATCTACGGCTACGCCGACGCCGGGCAGATGATAGTGTTCAAGGCCGTCCCTGGCGCCGACTATACCTCTTACGCCGGAGAGATAAAAAGCATGGCGGCCTCTATGTCGGAGTACATATCGGAGCGTTCCTCCGGGCTCGCCGAGCTTTCGGTATACGCCGGAAGCGCCTATCAGGGAGTCTCGCTGCTTCATAAGAGCTACGCCGAGGCGGCGTATCTCTATTCACGGCACGGCGGAACGGGCGGATCGTGCCTCTTCATCAACGACTTTATATTCGAATGGCTTTACTCCAATCTTGACGGCGCGGCGCGAAGGAACCTCGCGCGCGATATATCGTCGGCGCTGGACGAGAACCAGGAAATATCCGCCACGGCGGTGCGCCTGTCGCTGTCGGACTGCAGCCCGATAAAATGCGCGGAAGCTCTTGGCGTCCACCGCAACACGGTACTCCAGCGCATAAGAAAAATAAAAGAGAGGACCGCGCTCGACCCGCTGCACAGCGTGCGCGACCGCGTAGCTCTGCGCGCCTGCGTCATAAACAGGACGCGGCGCACGGTGTGGAACGGCGGCGTAATCGTGCAGCCGGGCAGCGTGCTCAGCCTCGGGCTGCGCCATCTTTCGGAGCTGCTTTACGAGAAGAGCGGCGGCGGATTCCAGCTCAACATCCACACGGTATCGACCTCCGGCGACAATTACAAGCTATTCGGCATGCTGATGTCCGGCGCGCTGAACGTAGTCGTCGGCTCGACGATAGCGCTCTGCCCGTACACCGACAACAAAGCGCTCACACTTCATCTGCCTTTCCTCTTCAAGTCGCCGGACGAGGCGGAGTACGTCGTCCGCACCACGGTCCTCCCGGAGCTGCGCGACAGCCTCGACGAGGCCGGGATAATATGCTGCGGCCTATGGTCGATGGGCTGGCGCTGCCTCACCTCGCGCGGCACGCCCATCCGCGTCCCGTCCGACCTGAAGGGACGGCGGATAAGGATACTCGCGTCGGCCTCGATACGCGACTACTTCGCCGGCCTCGGCGCGGTGCCGCTCCAGATTTACTATAACAACATCAAAGACGCGCTCGCCTCGAATATAATCAACTGCCAGGAGAATCCCTACAAGAACATCCTCGACATGGAATTCTACAAATACCAGGACTATGTGACGGAGCTGCCTATATGGTACAGCATGGAGGCGCTCTGCATCTCTAAGAAATCGTGGCTCGAACTCGACGTGGAACGCCAGGAAATGTTCCGACAGGCGGCGGAGGAGAGCGGGGCGTGGGTGCGCCGCCGCCAGGTCGAGACGAACCGCGCCGCGAAGGAGGAGCTCGTGCGCCTCGGCATGAAGGTAATTGTCCCGACCGACGACGAGATGGCTGTATGGCGCAGGAGCGTCAGGCCTCTTTACGAGGCGGAATCTCGGCGCGAATTCCTCACCAAGATAATGAAGGCGAAGAGACGCTATGCAAAGAGCAGACGCTGAACGGCTCTTTCAGATGGCCTGCGCCGCGTTCCCGCGCGGCGGCGTCGCGCTCTTCGACGGCGGCGTCAGGCTGATGTGCCGCGAGGACGCCGAATGCGGCGTTCCGCCCGCACGCTTTGATATGAGGAAAGAGGCGTCGGTCTTTTCGCGCGGCGGACGGCTTTACTATCTCGTGCAGCTCCCGCTGCCTCCGTCCTTTCAGATATTCCTGTGCCTGCGCGCCGAAGATTATTCGAGCGCCGCTGTTCCAGTACGAATGCTCGACGTGCTCGCATCCGAGGCGCGCCGCTGCGGCGGCGAAAGCGCGCCGGATGATGCGCGCGCCGCCCGTCCGGGGGAGAACCGCCTTCTCGACAGCCTGCTCTATACGGACACGCTCGAGATGAAAGTCTACACCTTTCTGCTCGCCGAGGAATACGGCAAAGACCTCGGCATACCGCGCGCCGTCTGCGTCGTGAACGGCGGGGCCGAAGAACTGCGCGAGGCCGCGCGCGTCGCGTCGCGCTTTCGCGAGGCCGACGCGCAGGACATATGCGGCCTGACCGGCGAGGGACGGCTGGTGATATGCCGCTGCCTCGGCGAGACGCGGCGCTCGGTGAAGAGCAGGCTCGACGGATACCTCCGCGCCCTCTCCGAACGGATAAGCGCGCGCTGCGGGTTTGCGCCGGAGATATTCGTTGGTACGTACGCCGCCCAGCCCGAAGAATACCGCCTCAGCCTCGAGGCCGCGCTTATCGCGGGCGAATGGGCGCGCGCGGAAGGAAAGCGCGGCGGGATATACTACGCCTCGGAATATATTCTTGAATACACATTCCAGAAGACCGAGCCGTCGCAGCTCCGCCACTTCCTTGCGCCGTACGCGGAGCGGCTGCGCGGCGAGCCGGAGCTGCTCGCTACGGCAGAGGCACTTATCGAATGCGATATGAACGTGATCCTCACGGCGGAGAAGCTGTTTGTGCACAGAAACACCGTGACGATGAGGGTGTCGCGGCTGCGCGAGCTCCTCGGCGTCGACCCGCTGCACAGGGACACGGATAAATTCCTCCTTATGCTGATATGCGCATATTATAGGCGATATTGCTGATTACACGCCGCGCCGCCCGTTCATAGCCGGAAAACGACGCGAAGCTGTGCTCCGTGCACATTTTGTTTGCCGTTTTGTTAGAAATAGGAAATATAGAAAAATATGCGTGAAAGAATAAAATAAGTATAGTGAAAAAAGGTATATGTGACGGAGAGAATTGCCGGGAAAAGGCAGTTTCAAGACGGACGAGCGTACGACGTCCGGCTTGATGGACTTTTGGGCTAAGCCCTAAAAGTTTCATAAAAACAAAAGCACAGAAGGGACGTTGAAATTATGAGAAAAAGCATTATGTCCGCAGTGATGGCCCTTATGGTCGCGGCCGCCGCGTTCGCGGGGCAGGCCGAGGCCGCCACGACGCTGAGGCTCGGCCACGTCGTAGCCGACAACAGCAGCCTCGACAAGGGGCTCGACTACTTCGCCAAGCTCGTCTCCGACAAGTCCGGCGGAGAGCTCAAGATCCAGGTCTTCCCGAACTCCTCGCTCGGCGACAACACCGCTATGATGGAGCAGCTCCAGTTCGGCTCGCTCGACATGATGGCCCCGTCGGTCGCCGCGCTCTCCGGCTTCACGCCGAGCACCGCGATATTCGACCTGCCCTACCTCTTTAAGAACGAAGCCGCCGCTGAGGAAGTCCTCGACGGCCCGCTCGGCGACTCCGTGGGCAAAGCGCTCGAGCCGCAGGGATTCTACCTTCTCGGCTGGATGACCCAGAGCTGGCGCCACCTCACATGCAACAAAGAAGTGACGAAGCCCGCCGACGTCGCAGGCATAAAGATCCGCACGATGGACAGCAAGTACCACATGGCGCACTTCAACACGCTCGGCGCTTCCGCGATACCGATGGCGATGTCCGAGCTCTACACCGCGCTGCAGCAGGGAACCATCGACGCGCAGGAGAACCCCTACACGAACATAGTCAACTCGCGCTTCTATGAAGTCCAGAAGTACGTCGTCGAGACGGGCCACATCTACGACGCCTGCCCGCTCATCATCTCCACCATCACCTGGAACAGGCTCAACGACGACCAGAAGAAGATAATCAAGGAAGCCGCAGCCGAAGCGGTCAACTGGGAGCGCGCCGAGGTCAAGAAGGACGACGATATCTTCCGCGAGCAGGTCAAGAAGAGCGGCACGACGGTCATCGTGCTGACGCCGGAGCAGCGCATGGAGTTCCGTAAAGCCGCCCAGCCCGTCTACGACGAGTTCGTGAAGGAGCAGGGGCAGAGCGGAGCCGACGCAGTGAAGGCCGTCGAGGCGATCAACGCAAAGCACTAGGGTTTTAAGCGAACGATAAACCTCAGATAGGTTTTTGAAGTCGCGGGGAGAGTGTGGGCTTCCCATGCTCTCCCCTTTGTTGTCTCAAAAAAAGGAGAATTTCATGTTAATCGATAAAAAAGCACCGTGGTACGATAAAATCGAGATAGCGATGATAATCGTGCTCTTCAGCATCCTCACGGTCATACTTTTCGTAAACGTCGTCACGCGCTTCTGCTTCCACTACACGGCGACTTGGTCGGAGCAGGCCGCGCGCTATCTCTTCGTTTGGATGACCTTCGCCGGCGTCAGCCTCGCCGGCAAGACGAGCTCGCATCTGCAGGTCACGGTAGCGAACATGGTCTTCGGCGAGGAGCGCGCGAAGACTGTATTCCTCATCGGCGATATAATAGTCGTCCTCTTCGGCTGCCTGCTCACCTATAAAATTTTCGGCGTCATGATGCGCGTCATGTCCACGGGACAGGTGTTCCCGGCCATGACGTGGCTGCCGTCGTGGACTCTCTACCTCGCCGGCGTGCTCGGCATGGCGGGCTTCACGCTCAGGGTCATACAGCGCCGCTGCAGGACCGCAGCTGCGGCTAAGCACAAGGAGGCTTAACTGATATGATAGCTTTACTTATCGGCACCCTTCTGGTGCTTCTTTTCCTCACCGTTCCTATCTTCGCCGGACTCGCCATATCGACGCTCGCCGTCTTCATGGCCTACTTCCCGGGACAGATGATGGACATGATGCTCGCGCAGTCTATGGTCAAGAGCTGCGACTCCTTCGCACTGATGGCGATACCGTTCTTCATGCTCGTCGGATCGCTGATGTCCACCTCGGGGCTCGCGCAGAAGCTCGTCAAGGTCGCCGAATCGGTGACCGGCGACTCGGCGGGCGGCCTCGGCACCTCGGCTATGATAGCGAGCATGCTCTTCGCCGCCATCTCAGGTTCCGGCCCCGCGACCGCGGCGGCCATCGGAGGCATAATGATCCCCGCTATGATGAAGCAGGGCTACGCTCCAGAATACTCGGCTACGCTGCTCGCCTCCGGCTCGACGATAGGCCCGGTCATCCCGCCGAGCATTCCTATGATAATGTTCGCAGTCACGATAGGCTGCTCGACGACGACGCTGTTCATGGGCGGAGTCGTCCCCGGAATCATGATGGGCATCGGCCTCATCATCTACAACAAGCTCTACTCGAAGAAGCATAACTACCGTGGCAAGCCCTCCTCCGGCGGCACGATGAAGGCCGTGCGCGAAGGCATCGGCGCTCTGCTCATGCCCGTCATCGTCCTCGGCGGTATCTACACCGGCATATTCACTCCGACAGAGTCCGCGGTCGTCGGCGTCGTCTACTCGATGGCGGTCAGCACCTTCATCTATAAGACTCTGACATGGGACGGCCTCAAGGAAGCTTTCGTTGACGCGGCTATAACCTCCGCGACCATAATGATCCTCTTCGGCGGAGCCAACACCTTCGGGCGCATACTGACGCTCGCCGACATACCGAACCAGATCAGCAGCGCGATACTTTCCTTCACGGACAGCAAGGTGCTTATCATGCTGATACTGAACTTCATACTGCTCATCGTCGGCATGTTCATAGATACGAACTCCGGCGTCATACTCTTCGCGCCGATCATCGTCCCGATACTCAAGGCGCTCGGCTATCACGAGATATTCATCGGCGTAATGATGGTTGTCAACCTCTGCATAGGAATGCTGACGCCTCCTATGGGGCCGAACCTCTTCATAACGATGAAGATCGCTGGCGTTTCGCTCGAGCAGGCGATGAAGCAGGTCGTGGTTCAGGTCATAATCCTCTACATAGTGCTCGCGATCATGATACTGATACCGGACACGGTGCTCATTCTCCCGAAGCTTTTCGGAATGATCCCTTGGTAACGGATTTTCGGCAGTTAAGATATAGTTAAGGAGATATAGTAAAATGTATTTGGCTAATGAGTTGGACGTAAACGGACGTCTTCTGCGCGGAAACGTGCGCATGCCGGACTCGGGCGGTCCTTTCCCGACGATAGTCTTCCTCCACGGCTTCACTGTGTGGAAGACGGGGCCGCAGAGGCTTTACGAAGAGTTCGTCCGTATGGCCGTGAAGGAAGGCTTCTGCGTCGTGCGCTACGACTTCTACGGCACGGGCGAGAGCGAGGGCGAGTTCTATGAAATGACGATAGGCAGCGAAATGAACGAGACCGCCGCCATCTTCGAGTGGGCCGCCAAGCAGCCGTACGTCGATGTAAACAACATGTTCCTCGGCGGACACAGCCTCGGCGCTCTGCTCGCGCTCGTCGAAGCGCCTCATATACAGCCTAAGGCGGCCTTCGGATGGTCTACGGCTCTCACGATGCTCTTCCAGGCGGGACAGCGCACGCGCACGATGCGCGGGCCGACTGAGCGCGGATGGGACATCGACGGCCTCGAGCTCTCGCGCGAATTCATGGACGAGTGCGCCGGCATGGACTTCCTCGAGATGGTGAAGGGCTACGACAAGCCGGTACTTCTCATCCACGGCACTGGCGACGTGGACATCCCCGTCGAGAGCGCCTACGCGCTTAAGAAGGTCTACGGGGACAACTGCGAGCTCGACATCGTGGAAGGGGCGAACCACCGCTTCCTTTCGCTTCCGTGGAAGAAGCACGCTTACGAGAAGACTCTGGAGTTCCTGAAGAAACAGCTTGGCTGAGAGGTGGAAGCAATGGAGATAAAGATCCCTTACGGGAAGACTTATCAGACGCTTGACATCAAAGAGGAATATCAGCTCGTCGAATCGAAGATACAGGAGCTCGGCGGCGGCGCGGACGGCGACAGGATCGTCCTTGAGGCTATGGCTTCGCCCATAGCTTCACCGAAGCTCAGCGAGCTTGCGGCGGGGAAGAAGAACGCGGTGGTCATAATCAGCGACCACACGCGCCCCGTGCCGAGCAAACAGATAATCCCGCACATGCTGGCGGAGCTGCGCGCCGGGAATCCCGACATCGACATAACCCTGCTCGTCGCGACCGGCTGCCACAGGGGCACCACTCCCGAGGAGCTCGTGCATAAGCTCGGCGAGGAAATCGCGTCGCGCGAGCGCATAGTCGTCCACGACTGCGACAGTTCCCCGCTGACGGAGCTCGGCGTCCTTCCTTCCGGAGCGCGCCTCGTCGTCAACTCGCTCGTCGCGAACGCGGAGCTTGTTGTATCCGAAGGCTTCATCGAGCCTCACTTCTTCGCCGGCTTCTCCGGCGGCCGCAAGAGCATACTTCCCGGCGTATGCAGCCGCGTGACGGTGCTAGGCAATCACTGCGCGGATTTCATCGACGATCCGAAGTCGCGCATGGGCGTGATTGATGGCAACCCGATAAACCGCGACATGGAATGCGCCGCTCGCATGGCGAAGCTCGCATACATCGTCAACGTCGTGGTCAACGAGGCTCACGAGGTCGTAGCGGCCTTCGCCGGCGACGCGATAGAGGCCCATCACGCGGGATGCGCCTATCTCGCAAAGTACTGCGAGGCCGACCCTGCGTACAAGGCGGACATCGTAATAACGTCCAACGGCGGCGCCCCGCTCGACCAGAACGTCTATCAGGCGGTCAAGGGACTTACGACCGCTGCGGACGCGGCCGGCGAAGACGGCGCTCTGATAATATGCGCCGAGTGCGCGGACGGAATCGGAGGCGACAGCTTCTACAAGGCGCTCAGCGAGTGTTCGACCCCCGAGGAGCTGCTCGAGGAGATACGCCGCGTGCCGATGGACGAAACTGTGCCAGACCAGTGGCAGTATCAGATACTCGCCCGGATACTCGAGAAGCATCACGTCTACTTCGTCACACGCCCCGAGCTCGAAAAAGAGATAACGGCGATGAAGATGGAATACGCGCCCTCGCTCGAGGAGGCCTACGCGCGCGCCCGCGCGCTCAGGGGCGCTTCCGCGCGCGTGACGGTCATCCCCAACGGGGTTTCCCTGATAATCAAACAGTAACCCAGCAGCAATAACATAAGCCGCTCCCTCAGCCTTCCGCCTTTGCCGTTGCGCGGAAGGCCGGGGGCGGCGTGTCACAAAAAGGAGTGAAAACATGGCAAAACCTTTTGAAATAGATTATATCTACGTGCGCTCGGTGCGCTTCGGAGAGAAGTCGTCGCTCGAGGACGGCGTGCTGACGATAAACCGCGACGAGCTGCGCGAGCTTTGCTCGAGCGACCTGTTTTCGCGGCTCGAGATAGAGCTCGCGGCTCCGGGCGAAAGCTGCCGCATACTCGCGATACACGACGTCATGCAGCCGCGCTGCAAGGTCGAGAACCCCGACGAGACTTATCCCGGCATTCTCGGCAAACTCGCGCCGGCCGGCGAGGGGAAGACGCTGGCGCTCAAGGGCGTCGTCGTCTCCGACATCTATTACGCTAAATGCAACATCAAGTATTACCTCGATATGGGCGGCCCCGCGGCGCGCTACTCGCATTTCTCGAAGCACTTCCACGTCTGCATAGACGCGGAGCCCGCCGATGGCGTGAGCGACGCCAGCTACGCCGAGGCGCTGAAGCTCGCATCGCTCAAGGCGAACGTCTACCTCGCGAAGCTCGGCCTCGGACATAAAATCGACTACTCGGAGCGCTTCGAGTGGAACCCCATCGAGTACAAGCCCGGCGAGAAGCGTCTGCCGCGCGTCGCATACTTCGCGACGCACCTCGCATCGCACGACACGTGGAACTTCCTCTTCTACGGACAGAGCGCTCTCGGCTTCCTGCCGATGGTGGTGCAGCCGACTGAGATACTCGACGGCGCGATGGTCTGGCGCTACTGGGAGCCGAACTACTATCTCCAGAACGAGATGTATATCAAAGAGCTGCTCAACCGCCACGGCAAGGATCTCGAATTCGTCGGATGCGTCTTCGCGAACAACGTCATGAAGCTCGACGGCAAAGAGACGATGGGCATGATAGGCGCGCGCCTCTGCCGCGACACCCTGCACGCGGACTGCGTGGTAGTCAACAAATCCGGCATGGGACACGCGCAGCTCGACTCGGCCCTCGCCTTCAACTGGATGGAGAAGCTCGGTATGCCGGCGATAAGCAACCAGGCCGCCGTCTCTAACTACGAGCCGGGGGACATGCTCGTAATAGCAGACCCGCGCGTGGACGCGGTCATAAGCAGCGGGCGCAACTGGGACGTGGAACACCCGAAGGTCGACCGCCTCATAGGCGAACACGCGAACGTGCCGTGCCTGCTCGGCTACAATCCGTGGGGGCCTTTCACGCACACGACGAACTACGCGCTGTGCGGCTGCTGGTCTCAGATAGGCGATTATTTCCAGACGGCGGATGCCGACCTGGAGTGGAAGTAAGGAGGTATGCGCCATGTCTGATAAATTAAGGATACTTCATTACATAAACCAGTTCTACGGAGGTATAGGCGGCGAGGATCAGGCGAGCGTCGGACTCTCGACAAAAGACGGCCCCGTCGGCCCCGGTATGCTTATGAAGGCCGTGCTCGCGGGACGCGGCGAGATCGTCAAGACGGTCATCTGCGGCGACAACTATATATCCGAGCACCAGGCCGAGGTGATACCGCAGATACTCGATATAATCCGCGAGGTGAAGCCCGACCTTGTGCTCGCGGGCCCAGGCTTCAACGCCGGACGCTACGGCATAGCCTGCGCGGCGCTGACTGCGGCCGTGCAGGAGCAGCTCAAGATCCCCTGCGCTACGGCGCTGTTCTCGGAGAACCCGGGCACAGACCTTTATAAGAACCGCTGCTACATCGTGCAGACCGACAACAACGCGAAGAACATGAAGGACGCGATGACGCGCCTCGTCGAGTTCGGCCTCAAGCTCGCCTCGGGCGAAACGATACGCGACGGCAAGCAGGAGGGCTACCACGGCAGCGGCCCCGCGATAGAGGTGGACTACTCGACGCCGGCCTGCAAGCGCGGCGTGGACATGCTTCTCAACAAATATTACGGCAGGCCCTTCCGCACAGAGGTCGTCATGCCGAACCACGAGGAGATACCGGTGCCGGTGCTGTCGAAGCCGCTTTCAGAATGCCTCGTAGCGGTCGTGACCGACGGCGGACTCGTGCCGCGCGGCAACCCTGACAGGATGCCGCCGACGAACTCTAAGAACTGGCGCTGCTACTCGTTCGCAGGGCAGGACTACCTGAAAGCCGAGGATTACGAGGTCAGCCATCAGGGCTACAACAACGCCTTCGTACTTCAGGACCCGAACCGCCTAGTGCCTGTCGACTGCCTGCGCGAGGAGGTAAAGAAAGGGCGCATAGGCGCGCTGCTCGACCACTACTACATGACCGCGGGCGTCATGACTCCGCTCGACATGAGCAAGAAGCTCGGCGAAGGCATAGCGCAGGCGCTGCTCGCGGACCATGTCGACGCCGTGATCCTCACATCCACCTGAGGAACGAGCTCTCGCTGCGGCGCAGTGATGACAAAAGAAATACAGCGCGCCGGCATACCGGTCGTGCATGTCACGAACCTTACGAAGATATCGGAGGGCATAGGCGCGAACAGGATACTTCGCGGCAACAGCGTCCTCCACGTATTCGGCAACCCGTCGCTTCCTCACGACAAGGAAGTAGACTACCGCCGCGAGATGGTCGAGAAGGCTCTCGCCCTTCTCGAGGAAACTCCGCAGAACGGAGCCCACGCGGTAGTCTCCGAGTAACCGCCGGAACATAGCAGAATATACGCAATTAAGCTCCGCGTGACTGTACTGTCCGCGGAGCTTATTTTATCGCGCATCTCCGGCGGAGACCGCTCTTGCAATTTTGCGGTATATATATTAGAGTTGGTCTAGTTGTATTAGCGTAACGCAACCTACGGTGTGCGGAAGTTTTATAGAAAGCTGGGAGGCTGGCGTATGATAGACGAAACGCAGGCTTTGGAGGGATTCGGCTCGGGCGTGATCTGCTCGATGCTGGTGTTCGGCGAGCTGGCGACCGAGCTCGGGCTGGACGAAAAGACGGCGCGGCGCATAGCGTCCTGCTTCGGCTCCGGCATGGAGCACGCGGGCGTCTGCGGCTGCGTGACCGGCGCGTATATGGCGCTCGGCCTGAAATACGGCGTCGGAGGCCCGGGCGAGGCCGAACGCGCAGCGAAGCTGAAAGAAAAGAAAGACGAGTTCGACCGCCGCTTTATTAAAAAATACGGAAGCGTCAACTGCAAAGAGCTGCTCGGCGGCCTTGACCCCGCGGTGCAGTCGGAGCTGAACGCGGCGGCCGGAGCCGGGCTTTTCAAAAGCGTCTGCGCGCCAGCGGTGTGCTACGCGTGCGCGGCGGCGAGGGAGCTTTTGTCCGAGTGACGGCTCCCGGCGGCGCGGCCCCGCGAGCCTTTTCTCTTTTATCGGCAAAGCGCCGGATATTGTGCCGGCGGGGCGGACGCCGTAATATATAACTGCGCCGTACTCCGGCGGGGCGCGCGCCGGGCCGGAAAAGTCCGGGACAATGAGACGCACGGTTTTTGTCAAAGGGGAGATCACAGATGAAATTTCAGCAAATCAGGGGAGCGACGACGAAAATAACCTACGCGGGGAAATGTTTCCTCGTAGACCCGTTCTTCGCTGAGAAGGACGCCTTCCCTCCGTTCGAGAGCTGCTTCCATCCGGAGCTGCGCTGGCCCACGTCGCCGCTGCCGTTTCCGCCCGAGGAAGCGATGCGCGGCATAGACGCCGTGATAATGACGCACTTCCATCCTGACCATTTCGACGAGTATGCGGCGAAGGCTCTGCCGAAGGATATAAAGTTCTTCACTCAGGACGAATGGGACGCGGATATAGTAAAGAAGCTCGGCTTCACGAACGTTGAGACGCTTGAGTACTCCGGCTCGAAATTCGGAGAGGCGGAGCTTTGCAAGACGGACTGCGTGCACGGAGACCCGGAAAAAACTAAGAGCTTTTACGACGCTTTCGGCATCCGCGGCAAAGCCTCCGGCGTCGTGTTCAAAAATCCCGGGGAGAAGACTTTCTATCTCGCCGGCGACACGATATGGGCGGACTGCGTGCGCCGCGCGCTCGGCAGATATTCGCCGGACGTTGTGGCGGTGAACGCGGCGGGCGCGCAGTTCCTGACGGGAGGCCTCATCATCATGGGGACGGACGACGTGCTGAAAGTGCGCGAGGCCGCGCCGGAGGCGCTGATCATAGTCTCGCACATGGACGCGGTGCCGCACGCCTCCGTGAGCCGCGCGGACATGAGAAGGTTCATAGAAGCCGAACATCTGGAAAATATCGCAGTGCCGGAGGACGGGGAAATTTTGACCTTGTAGCGCGCGCCGTCCGCCGGGTATTTTCCGCCGCTTTGAGCTAAAATAAAGCCGAAAGGCGGTGCTGAGATGGCTGAAGGAGAATCCGGCGGCCTCATAAGAGGACGCGCCATAGAGATAAGCGCGAACATCGACGACATGACTGGCGAGGACCTCGGCGCTGCGATGGAGCTGCTGCTCGCTGCCGGGGCGCTGGACGTTTGGTTCGAGCATATACAGATGAAAAAGAACCGTCCGGCGGTGAAGCTCTGCGTTCTGGCCGCGCCGGAGGAAACGGAGCGCTTCGCGGAGCTTATGCTGCGCCATACGACGACGCTAGGCGTGCGTATGCGCGAGGTCGAGCGGCTGATGCTCGCGCGGGAGATCCGTAAAGTCGGGACGCGCTACGGCGAAGTGCGCTTCAAGCGCGGCATGCTCGGCGGCGAAACGCTGAAAGAGACGCCCGAGTACGAGGACATAAGAAGGATAGCGCACGACACCGGGCTTCCGATGGCCCGCGTGCGCGCGGAGGCCGCCGTGGATGCGGAAATTCAGGCACTTTAAGGGCGGCGAATACGAGTTCGTCGGAATAGCGCGCCACTCGGAGACGGAAGAAGAGTACGTCGTCTACCGCCCGCTTTATAACGACGGCGGACTATGGATAAGGCCGAAGAAAATGTTTTTTGAAAACGTGACTGTGAACGGGGAAAGCGTTCCGCGTTTCCGGGAAATTGAAGAAAACGGAGGAGCTGGCAATGAGTGAGGAAATGGCGAAAAAGGTCGCCGCGCTCATACGCGGCGGAGGCGTTGTCATATTCAGCGGAGCCGGGCTCAGCACGGAGTCCGGACTCCAGGATTTCCGCTCGAAGGACGGTATATGGGCGCACGCCGACCCTGCGCGTCTCGCCTCCGTGGGCGTACTCGAAAACAACTACGACGAATTTCTCGAATTTTACAAAGCGCGCCTCTTCGTCCCCGACGAGGTGCAGCCCAACGTGGGGCATAAGCTCATAGCCGAATGGGAAAAGCGCGGCCTCGTAGACGGCGTCGTCACGCAGAACGTAGACCGGCTGCACCAGAAGGCCGGCTCTGTCAACGTGTTGGAGCTGCACGGCAGCCTCGAGCCCGTCTACTGCCACAGATGCGGCAAGACGGGGGACAGGGAGGCCTTCCTCGCGGGGCGTCCGTGCGAGTTCTGCGGCGGGCACCTGCGCCCGAGCGTCGTGCTCTTCGGAGAAATGCTGCCGCAGAAGGCGCTCGCCGTAGCCGACAGGCTCAGCGGGCGCTGCCGCACGTTCATAGTGCTCGGCTCGTCTCTTGTCGTCTCTCCAGCCAACTACTTCCCGCAGCAGGCTAAGATGAACGGCGCGAACCTCGTGATAATCAACCGCGAACCTACTCCGCTCGACAGGATGGCCGACGTCGTCGTCCACGAGGGGATAGGCGCTTTCCTGACGGAAGTGGAGAAGTACGTGGAACTTCCGTAAAAAACGCCGCAAACCACAGAAATACGAACAAAATCAACGAGCCGCCGGACGAACGAAAGGCGGCCCGTTCCGTATAGCGCAGCGAGGCGGCAAAAAACGGAAGCCGAGTCCGGCTGGCGAGACGAGGACTTTTGCGGATCTTGCTCCGGCGCGTTCTATTATGGGCGGAGCCGGGTAGTTGGCGAAGCCGCTCCGCGTCCACGGCGCGCGCTACGTGGACGCCGGCGGGAGCTGCGATATGCGCGCGGCCAGGCGCCCTGCGGCTGCGGTCAGCATGCTGCTGGTTTCATCAATTCCGTATTTGTCGGACTTTACAGACAGGTCGTAATTTTCGGCCTTCCCCCATTCCGTGTGTGTGAAATACAGGCAATGCGCTGCGCGCTCCTTTTCCACCTTCGATATCTGCGCACGGGCCGCCCCCCTTGTAAGGCCGTCCCTCGCCATCACGCGCCTGATCTTCGCCTCCGCGCCGGCTGTTATAAAGACGTGCAGCACGTTCTTATGCCCGCGCAGGATATGGCCGGCGAGCCTTCCCACTATGACGCAGGAGCCGCGTGACGCAATCTCGTTGATGACCCTTTCTTCAATATGGAACAGACGCTCGGCCTTCGGTTTGTCGCGATCTGGCAATGCCGGAACGTACCACGAATAGAGTTTATACTGCGAGGGCGTCATTTTTTCGTCGAACTCGCGCACGAAATCCTCCGTATAGCCGCCCTCCTGGGCGAACATGCGGATCAGCTCCGCGTCGTAATACGGCACGCCCAGGGCTTCCGCGATTTTTTTACCGATATTTCGCCCGCCGCTGCCGTACTCGCGCGAAATCGCGATTATCAGATTGCCTGAAGGAATGCCGGCCGGTTTTGCCGCCTCTTCCGTCCGCGGGAAAATCCTGTTCGCAGCGCCGGAGAACAGACGCGCGTAGATCTTCACGATAGAGCCGACAAGCAGCGCAGAGGCCGCCGTGCCCTCGCGCACGCCCGCGAGCCCGCCGAGAAAGATCAGACAGAGAGCCGCGGCCGCAGCAGACATAGTTACGTCCAGGAACACTCGGAGCGTCACATACTCCTTCTTCAGCGCCCGAGACAAGGCGCGCACAAAACCGTCGTATGGCAGCATCGCCACGTCGGCTATCACCTCTAGATAAGCGCCAAGCGATATGACGCAGCATCCGGCAAGCAGCGCCGCGGCCTTTGCTGCGTAGCTCGCCGGATTGAGCGCCCACAGGAGGGACATCGCGGCGTCCACGGAATAGCCGAAGAGAAAAGTCAGCGCGGCCTCGATCATAATCTGAGCCTTGACGCATTTCCTGCCCTCTATCGCGGCCTGAGACGCGACGAGCGTGAGATTGAAAATCACTATCCATATACCGAGCGTCAGTCTTCCGCTGATCAGCGACAGACTGTATGGAATCGCCGCTATAGGCGAAGTTCCGAGCGCCGCCTTCGTTATCAGCGCGACCCCGAAGGCTGTGAGAACCAGCCCTATAAGAAAAACAAAATAACGTTTTATCGTCTCTAATGTAATCATTTCTGCCCCCTTATAAATAATACCGCTGCTGAATTTCAAAAGAGAAACAGGCGCACATTCTGTAACGCCGCGCTCCGGCGCGCCGCCGGTTTTGCGCGCGTCAGTCTGCTCATGTCTGTCCGCCGCGCTTTACGGCGGACGCGGAACGCCGCGTCTTTTCACTTCGATACCGGCGTTACTGCCGGAAAAATTTGTAAAAGGCTCCGCTCCGCATGCCGAAGCGCACGTGAGGCGGACGGCGCGCGAAAACAGGCGGGGCTGAACCGAACGCTACGCTTAACGCAGTTTCGTGGCTGCCTTCCGCCTGCTTTTACGTTTTTTGCTCTTCGATATTTTTTATAATTTTATCAAGAGTGAAATACAAAGCCTTTTTCTCTTCGTCCGATAAACCGGACAGAAGGCCTGCGCCGAGAGCGCTTCCCTTTTTCTTTAATTCTGAGCAGAGCTTCCGCCCCTTCTCGGTAAGATAAGTCCGCTTTCCCCTCGCGTCATCGCCGACGACGGCGTAAAGCAGCCCCTTCTCCTTCATGCGCTCCACGATGCCGCGCGCCGCTTGATGGCTGACTGAGAGATAATCCTTCAAATCGGCGGCGAGCGCCCCGGCGTGCCTGTCGAAAAACAGAAGCGTCTCCGACTGCACCGTCGTCAGTCCGAAACGCTTCAAATCGGCGTCGCGCGTCGCCAGCACCATATTGCCGATTCTCAGAATCCTGCGCTCGATTATAAAATCCTCTTCCGTCATTGCTCCTCCTGAAAAAGCAAAATACAATATGTTGTATATTAAAAAACCGCCACACTGCAATGTCAAGCAAAAAACTGCCGCCGCGCGTCTCTTATAAAATATCGGGGCGCGATAAAAAAGCGCCGCGGCGTTAAGCCTGCGGCGCTTGCGCGTTTCTTGCTTTCTCGGCGCGCTGGAGACGCTGCGCGGAAATTACAGTCTCATCTCGGGCTTCAGCGGACGCGCGAATAGCTCCTCGATAAGCTTCTGAGGACGTTCCCCCTTATAGAGCACACGGTAGACGGCCTCGGCTATCGGCATCTCGACTCCGAACTGCTTGCTGTTCTCGACGACGGCCCGCACCGTGTAGGCGCCCTCCGCTACCTGCCCGAGCGAGCCGGCGGCCTCCTCGAAGCTCATGCCGCTGCCTATCGCGAGGCCGAGGCGGAAGTTGCGCGAGTACATGCTGTAGCATGTGACGATGAGGTCGCCGACTCCGGCGAGCCCCGAGAGGGTGAGAGGCGAAGCGCCGAGCTTAGCGCCGAAGCGCATTATCTCGGCGAGTCCGCGCGAGGCGAGCGCCGCCATTGCGTTGTCTCCGAGGTCGAGCGCCTTCGCTATGCCCGCCGCTATCGCGTATATGTTCTTCGTCGCGCCGCCGACCTCGAGGCCGACGACGTCCGTCCCGGTGTAGACGCGGAAGTTGTTGCCGCTGACGATTTGCTGCCAGCCCTTCGCCTCTTCTTCGTCTGCTGAGGCGAGCGCGACGGTCGTCGGGCGGCCTATCAGGACCTCTTCCGCGTGGCTGGGGCCGGAGAGGGCGGAATATTTGAGGAACGGGCAGCATTCAGCGTAGACCTTGTGAAGCAGGTCGCCGGTCGAGATCTCTATGCCCTTCGCCAGATTGAGGATATGCCCTTCGCGTTCTCCGCGCGCGGCTATCTTCTCGCAGACCTCGCGCACGAACTGCGTCGGTATCGCCATTATGTAACGGTCGGAGAAAGCGAGCGCGGCGTCTAAGTCGGTCGTGCAGTTGACGGCGCGCGGCAGCTCTGTGTCGCGGAAGCAGAAGTTGTTGCGCCGCGTCTCCGTTATCGCCTTCGCCTGGCTTTCGTCTATCGTCCACATCAGAGCTTCGTTGCCGAGCGACGCGAGGTGTACGGCCATCGCCGTTCCGAAGCTTCCCGCGCCGAGGATCGTTATATTCATGTTTGTTCCCCCGTTCACCATTGTTCGCCGCGCGGAGGCGCGGTCTAGGACTTTTTTCATTATAGCACAGAGCTCTTGGCGCACGCCGCGCGGCGCGCCTGGCCTTGCGTGGCGCCTGCGACGGGGCGTTGCTTATATATTGTATGAACTTTTATAAAAATTACATGTCGCCATGCAAATCTTTTGCGCCCGGTGAAACGGGGCGGGCCCTGCCTGGCCTCCGCTCCGTATCGCGTAACCTCATATTGCGGCATATCGCTTCGTTTAGTCTTGGTATTTAAGGCGGATGTCCCGCATAGAAGATTCACGGAACGACGGCGTTTTTATGAAAAAGCAAGTAAATATAAACGGGCGCAAAGCGAAGCGGAACGGCAGAACTTCGCCGTCCCGCCTTTTATTACGAGCCGCCGCGTACCCCTGGCAGAATCGCGGCGGCGCGCAAAGCGTTTTTGCTCGGCGTAGGCGTTTCAACTCTCGCGCCCGCGCCGGCGCGGATTAGAGACCGGAGCGGAGAGCAGCCGCTCCTGCCTCTGTTTTCGTCAGTTCTTTGCTTCAAGCTGCGACGTGAGCTCGATGATGGTCTGCTTGTTCTGTTCGTTTTCCTCCATCAGCTTCGTGAGCATCGCTTCCATCTCGTCCATGCGCTTCTGCATCGAGGCGGCGTCTTTCGCGCGCTTCTTTGACTTCTCGCCGCCCTTGCCGACCGCGAAGCTCACGCCCGCGCGCCCCATAAGGTCGCCGTCCGAGCATATCGAAGCGCCGAGGTTGAACATCACCGTCTCGCGCGTGTAGTGGAAAACGCCGACCGCGACCGCGTACTCGTCGCGGTACGTGCCGACGGCGGCCGAGAGTGTCGTCGGCATATCGGGGTCGTACTGGATCGGGTGAAGCCCAGAGAGAGCCGCGGCGTGCGCGCCGACGATGTTGATGTCCTCGCGCAGGTTATCCATCTCGCGATAAATATTGTTTTCCATCGTCCCCATACGCTGATAGGCGTCCCAAAGCTGGCCGCCGGTCACGGCGTCGGAGCTTCCGCTGTAGACGCCGCCGTCTGCGACGTTGGTGAGTTGGCGCTTGATCGTGTCGCTGCCGAACGATACTATGTTGTCGCCCGCCGCCACGGATCCGCTGCCTATCGCGACGGAATTAGCGCCCAGTGCGTTCGCGTTGCTGCCGATTGCGGTGCTGTTCCTGTTGGATGCCGCAGAGCTGTTCCCGACGGCGGTGCTGTAGTCGCCTGCGGCCGATGCGCTGTTTCCGATAGCTGTGCTGCTGGTACCGGAAGCCGCGGCGCTGTTTCCGGTGGCAGTGCTTTTATTGCCGGAAGCCAAAGCGCCGCTGCCAGTAGCGGTGCTTTGGGTGTTGGAAGCGGTCGCACCACTTCCAGTAGCGGTGCTGCTGCCGCCGGAGGCGTTAGCGCTGTTTCCGGTGGCGGTGCTGCCGCCGCCGGAGGCTTTGGCGCTGTTTCCAGTGGCGGTACTGTTGCTTTCGGAAGCCTCGGCGTTGCTTCCGGTAGCGGTGCTGTTGGTTTTGGAAGCGGTTGCGTTATTTCCGGTAGCGGTGCTGTTGCCGCCGTTGGCCTTAGCGCTGTTTCCAGTGGCAGTGCTGTTGCCGCCGGAGGCCGTAGCGCTGTACCCGCTGGCGGTGCTGTTGCCGCTGCTAGCCTTAGCGCCGCTTCCGGTAGCGGTACTCTGGCTGCCGCTGGCTTCGGCGTTGTTTCCGGTAGCAGTGCTGCTGGTGCTGGAAGCCTTAGCGCCGCTTCCTGTTGCTGTGCTGTCGCGTTCGGAAGCCGCAGCGTTGTACCCAGTAGCGGTGCTGTTGTTTTTATCAGCTGTAGCGCCGTTGCCGGTGGCAGTACTCTGGTTGCCAATAGCTTGAGAGCCGCTTCCGGTAGCTGTGCTGTCGAAACCGGATGCGTTTGCGTTGTTTCCGGCGGCGGTGCTGTTGCTGTTAGAAGCATTAGCGGCGTTACCTATAGCGGTGGTTTTGTTGCCGGATGCGTTAGCGTTGTTTCCTATAGCAGTTGTGTTCGTCCCCGTCGCGCTCGCGTTATTGCCATACTGAATATTGTCGGCGAGCGCCGCGCCGCTGAACGCCGACGCGCCGAGCATCAGCGCGGCGGCGAAGACCGCGAGCGGCTTTATATGGGCCTTTTTATGTTTTGTAAACGAAGTCATCTGTTTGACCTTCCTTTCCTTGATTTATCCGCGTCCGGCTGTTTCTGCGCGAACGCGCAAATTTTGTGCTCATGCGTGTTTTCTGCCTGTCTTTCATATTTTCGGCAAAAGGGCAAAATACCAACAGCGGCGGCGCGTTCCTAAATTTTTCGCGCGCCGTGCGGAGTTCGGTTTTGTACGGAAAGACAGCAAAAGGAGAGAAAGCGTGCGGCGGCTGTGCGCCATCTTCGTGCGCTATGAATCGTCCGCGAACGGCTGGTATTGCATCGGCGCGGGGCGCGCGGCGACAGCGGCGTGTGCGCGCCGTATTTTATGGTTTGTTTCTATATATGTATATTGATAGTAGCTATTTAGTCTGGAATGCAAACGGGGGGGGGGTAATTATAACATTCATAATCAAGTTGTTACTTACTGTTATCATTTCCGCCTCCCCTTTCATAGTTAAGCTTGAAATGCTGTGCAGCTGTGCGTTGCATACGCTGCAAAACTGTTGTAATTTACGCTATCGTACCATATAGACGGCAAATTGCAAGAGCGCGCCGCCGCGTTTTACATTTTCCGCGCCGCCCGCGGCGCGGGGCGGCCGGCGCGGAACGAAGGCGAAGTCAGGCGCGTTCGGAAAAGAGCGCGAGTTTGACGAAAAACCGCTCGCGTGATGAAGATTCCGCGCGTTCGGCGAAATTCCCGCAGCGCGTGCGGCTTTTCCGCAAACGCGCGGAGTTTTCCCCGCGACTCGCCGCTTCGCTCGCGCGCGCTGAAGCTGCGGCGTGTTTACGAAGCTTCGCACGCGCGGCGCTCAGACTGCCGGTTTTTCCTAAAGGGAGCGGATGCCGCGTTTTTCGCCGGAATTGCGTGCGGCGTTGCCTGCGCCGGGAAATTTAAAAAAAGTGTCCGAAGCGCCGCAGATTGCCACTTGCAGGATTTTGCTATCGATATATAATTATCGATAATGAAGCAAACACGCGACGGGGAGTGAAGGGGTATGACGTCGGGCGAAGCAGCTAAACCTCTTAGTATATCGAGGCAGTCTCTTCAGCGTATGCCGGTCTATCTTGAATTGCTGAAAAAAATAAAGGCGGATGGCAAAAGCCACGTCTCCGCCGCTTTCATAGCTTCGGAGCTCGGGCTGCATCCCGTGCAGGTGCGGAAGGATCTGGCCTCCGTCTCGAGCGTTGACGGAAACCCACGCATCGGCTTCGCCCTCGACGGGCTCATAGACGATATGGCGGAGTTCCTCGGCTGCAACAACGCGCACGAGGCGGTCGTCGCCGGTGTCGGCAATCTCGGGCGCGCTCTGCTTTCGTATAAAAATTTCGACCGCTACGGCTTGGCGGTCATCGCGGGCTTCGACACCTCGCGCGACGTAATCGGCACGACGGTGGCGGGCAAGGAGATATTCGACGCGTCGCGCATAGCGGAACTGTGCGCGCGCCTCGGCGTGCATATCGGGATTATAACCGTCCCGGCGGAGGCGGCGCAGAGCACGTGCGACGCTATGATCGCCGGCGGCGTCCTCGCCGTGTGGAACTTCGCGCCGGTACACCTTTCGGTGCCGGATGGCGTCATCGTCTCGAATGAGAATCTCGCGGCGTCGTTCGCGGCGCTTTCAAGCCGTCTGAGTCAGGCGAATAAAAAGTAGGCGGGCGCGTCAGGCATCCGCCTTTTTTGATACTATGTTATAGTCCGGCGCGTTGTGTGGAGGCGCCGCGACTCCGTTCAATCAACCGATTAAGAGAGAGGGATGTGTATGGTGACGGAGAGTTTTGACTACGCGCCCATCGACAGGATAGTCGAAGAGCACGACGCGCAGGCTACCGCGGTCATTGCGATACTCCAGGATATTCAGGAGCATTACCGCTATCTGCCGCGTGAGATCTTCCCCTATCTTTCAAAGAAGCTCGGAATGCCGGAGGCGCGCATCTACAGCGTCGCGACCTTCTACGAAAATTTCTCGCTGAATCCTAAGGGGAAGTTCGTCATCAAGGTCTGCAACGGCACCGCGTGCCACGTCAGGAATTCCATTCCGATACTCGAAAGGCTGCGCTCGGAGCTCGGCCTTTCCGAGAACAAGGTGACGACGGACGACCTGGGCTTCACCGTCGAGACGGTGTCGTGTCTCGGAGCGTGTGGACTCGCCCCAGTGCTTACCGTCAACGACGAGGTGCATCCGTCCATGACGCCCGACAAGGCCGCCGAACTCGTGGCGGCTCTCAAGAAGGAGCTTTAGCATGATTATAAAGACGCGCGAAGAGCTGCGCGAGCTCAGGAAGGAATACGCGGAAAGCCTCGCCGGCGAAAAGAAGAAGATCTTGATATGCGCGGGTACCGGCTGCATATCGAGCGGTTCGCTCGTGATTTACGACGAGCTTAAAAAAATAATGGAGGAGCGCGGACTCAGGGTCGAGGTCGAGCTCGCCGAGGAGCCGCACGACGGCTCCGTCGGCCTTAAGAAATCCGGCTGCCACGGGTTCTGCGAGATGGGGCCGCTCGTCCGCATCGAGCCGCAGGGCTGGCTCTACGTCAAGGTGAAGCCAGCCGACTGCGGTGAGATCGTCGAAAAGACGATAATCGGCGGCGAACATATTGAGCGCCTGGCCTATTCCAAGCACGGAGAAATTTTCAAAAGGCAGGAAGAGATACCCTTCTACAAGAAACAGACCCGCCGCGTGCTGGAGCACTGCGGGCATATAGACGCGACCTCGATAAAGGAATATCTCGGCATCGGCGGATACAGCGCCTTTGAAAAAGCGCTCTTCGATATGAGCGGCGACGAGATCGTGCAGATGATTTCCGACTCGAACCTTCGCGGGCGCGGCGGCGGCGGCTTCCCGACCGGGCGCAAGTGGAGCCAGGTGCGCGCGCAGAAGGCCGGGCCTAAATATATCGTCTGCAACGGCGACGAGGGAGACCCGGGCGCGTTCATGGACCGCAGCATAATGGAGGGCGACCCGCACAAGATGCTCGAAGGCATGATGATAGCGGGCGTCGCCTGCGGAGCGTCCGAAGGCTACATCTACGTGCGCGCCGAGTACCCGATGGCGGTCTCGCGTCTGCGAACCGCGATAGCCCAGGCGGAGGAGCTGGGACTGCTCGGAGACAACATAATGGGCAGCGGTTTCTCGTTCCGCATACACATCAACCGCGGGGCCGGGGCCTTCGTCTGCGGCGAGGGCAGCGCGCTGACAGCCTCGATAGAGGGCAAGCGCGGAATGCCGCGCGTGAAGCCGCCGCGCACGGTCGAGCACGGGCTTTTCGACAGCCCGACTGTGCTGAACAACGTCGAGACCTTCGCCAACGTCCCGCTCATAATCAGCAACGGCGTCGAGTGGTACAAGTCGCTCGGCCCGGACAAGAGCCCGGGCACGAAGGCTTTCGCCCTGACCGGCAACATAGAGAACACGGGGCTCATCGAGGTGCCGATGGGCACGACGCTGCGCGAGGTCGTCTTCGACGTCGGCGGCGGTATGCGCGGCGGCGCCGGCTTCAAGGCCGTGCAGATAGGCGGGCCGTCCGGCGGCTGCCTCACTGAGAAAGACCTGGATCTGCCGCTCGACTTTGACTCGCTTACAGCCGCGGGCGCGATGATAGGCTCCGGTGGCCTAGTCGTCATGGACTCCAAGACCTGCATGGTCGAGGTGGCGCGCTTCTTCATGAACTTCACGCAGAACGAGTCCTGCGGAAAATGCGTCCCCTGCCGCGGCGGCACGAAGCAGATGCTCGCGATACTGGAGCGCATCGTCGCGGGCGAGGGGCGCGACGGCGACATAGAGCTGCTGCTCGAGCTCGCCGACATGATATCGCACACCGCGCTCTGCGGCCTCGGCAAATCCGCCGCGCTCCCGGTCGTCAGCACGATAAAGAACTTCCGCGAGGAATACGAGGCGCACATCTATAAAAAATACTGCCCGGTCGGGGCCTGTTCGAAGCTCAAGAGCTTCTCGATAGACCCGGCGCTCTGCAAGGGCTGCTCGAAATGCGCTCGCGGATGTCCCGTCGGGGCGATCAGCGGCGAGATAAAGAAGCCCTTCGTCATAGACAGGGACAAATGCATAAAATGCGGCGCCTGCGTGACGGCCTGCCCGTTCCACGCGGTGAAGGAGGGATAGCCCGATGGAACAGAAGAAATACATGACGATAGACGGGATACCCGTCGAGATAGACGGCGAGAAAAACATCCTCGAGGTCATACGCAAAGCCGGCATACAGCTCCCGACCTTCTGCTACTACTCGGAGCTCTCCATCTACGGCGCCTGCCGCATGTGCATGGTCGAGAACAAATGGGGCGGCCTCGACGCCGCCTGCTCCACGCCGCCGAAAGAGGGCATGGAGATATGGACGAACACCGAGCGGCTGCGCAAGTACCGCCGGATGATACTCGAGCTGCTGCTCGCCGACCACTGCCGCGACTGCACGACCTGCCACAACAACGGCAAATGCAAGCTGCAGGACCTCGCGATGCGCTTCAACATCGAGGGCGTGCGCTTCCCGAACGGCGCTGCGGAGCCGAGGCGAGACGACTCGTCGCTCTGCATCTCGCGCGACCACAACAAGTGCATACTCTGCGGCGACTGCGTGAGGATGTGCAACGAGATACAGCACGTCGGAGCGATAGACTTCGCGAACCGCGGCTCGAAGATGACGATAAGCACCGTCTTCGACATTCCGATAGCGGAAAGCTGCTGCGTCGGCTGCGGCCAGTGCGCCGCCGTCTGCCCGACCGGAGCGATAGTCGTCAAGAACGACACTGCGAAGGTCTGGAAGGCGCTCGACGACAAAAAGGCGCGCGTCTCAGTACAGATAGCGCCCGCCGTGCGCGTCGCGATAGGCGAGGAGTTCGGCATGGGCGGCGGCGAGAACGCGATGGGCCGCATCGTCGCGGCGCTGCGCCGCATGGGCTTCAACGAAGTCTTCGACACTTCTACGGGAGCCGACCTCACGGTGCTCGAGGAGTCCGCCGAATTCCTCGAGAAGCTCGCGAAGGGCGAGACGGACGAAATGCCGCTCTTCACCTCCTGCTGCCCCGCGTGGGTGAGCTACTGCGAGAAGAACGAGCCCGAGTTCGCTGAGTACCTTTCGACCTGCCGCTCGCCGATGCAGATGTTCGCTTCCGTAATAAAGGAGCACCACAAACATTCGCCGCGCAAGCACTACCACGTCGCCGTCATGCCCTGCACCGCGAAGAAGGGCGAGGCCGCGCGCGAGGAATTCCGCAGCGAACTCGGCCCCGACACGGACTTCGTGATAACGACGCAGGAGCTGATACAGATGATAAAAGAATCCGGCATCGTATTCGACGAACTCGAGCCCGAGGCAGTTGACATGCCGTTCGGCACGATGAGCGGAGCCGGCGTCATCTTCGGCGTCACGGGCGGCGTCACTGAGGCCGTGCTGCGCCGCATAACCTCCGACAAATCGCCCGCCGCGCTGCGCGCGATAGCCTTCAAGGGCGAGCGCGGAAACGAGGGCATAAAAGAGGCCGAAGTGGCCTACGGGGACAAAACGCTGAAAATAGCGGTAGTCAGCGGCCTCGGCAACGCGCACAAGCTGCTCGAGCGCATAAAGGCCGGCGAGCATTACGACTTCGTCGAGGTCATGGCCTGCCCCGGCGGCTGCGTCTGCGGCGCCGGGCAGCCGTTCGCGCTGCGCGGTGAAAAGGAGCTGCGCGGCAAGGGCCTCTACTCCGCCGACAGGATGTCGAGCATCAAGCGCTCCGAGGAAAACCCGCTCATGATATCGCTCTACAACGGACTGCTCAAGGGCAAAGTACACGAGCTGCTGCACGTCCGTTACGGCTCGAAGGAGGCTGAGTAGATGCTTTCGATAAGAATATGCAACGGGACCTCGTGCTACCTCAAGGGCGCGTACAACGTCCTGCAGTACTTCCAGCACGAGATAGAGAACAGAAAGCTGCACGACAAGATAGACATATCCGGCTCCTTCTGCCTCGGCAACTGCGAGCACGGCGTGTCCGTGGAGATAGACGGAAAGATATACAGCGTCTCGCCGGAGAACGCGCACAAATTTTTTGAAGAGACAGTAATGCCGCTCGTGAAGTAAAAGATATAAGACAGCGTAAAAAGCAGCGCCGCCGCGGAAATCGCGGCGGCGTTCGCCTATGCGCGGAACGTACGCTCAGGCTTAGAAAAATTCGGGATTCATGAAAGGAATGACGAGCTCCGCGGGGGAGCCGCCGGCGTCGAGCCCCCAGTATGCGCTGTATATCCCGTCGCCGAGCCCGCTGGAGAACATCGTGAGCCTGCTTCCGCCGGGGACGCGCCAGGCGATGAAATCTCCGTAACCGTTCTGGACGTCCGGACGGGCCGCGGCGCTTTCTGCGAACAGGCGCGCGAAGTAATCATTGTAAATATCGCCCTCCGGGTTCTTTTCTCTCCAGCGTGCGGCGAACTCGCGGTACTCCTCCGCCGTGCGAGCGTCGGCGAAGCAGGCGAGCCCCGCGTCCACTCCGAAAAACGTCCAAACGCCTGGCTGCCCGAGCTCTTCGAGTTTGCGGCCTTCCGGCATCGCTATCTCGCGGCTGACGACTGGCGCTTCGCTTATCGCAAGCCGCGCCGCCGCGACGCGGATTCCCGCAACGGGCGAGCGCAGTATCGCAAGTTCAACGTCGTAGCTTCCGGCGGGTATGACGCGGTCGAGCCTTGTCTCGTACTTCGTGCCGAGGTAGCATAGCGGGTCTGCGAGTACGACGCGCCCTGTCGGGAAATCCACCGCGCCGGCGGCGACTGTCGTCAGCCTCCCGTCGAAGAAGCCGCGGAAGAAATCTTCCGGATAGCTCTCGTGATTCAAAAATTTAAGATTTTTTGCGAACGCCGCCTGAAGCGGCGATTTTTCTTCTTTGCCCGGCATAGCCAGACCTCCATGACTCGCGCCTGTGCGCGGATGATTTTCATGCCTAATATAGCACGCGCGGCGAAACGCGGAAACGGCCCGAAGCAGGCAAATCCTTCGTGGCGTTTTTTGCATTTTGCGGAAGCGCGATGAGAATACAGCTCCGTCGCCTTTAAGGTATAGCGCGCGGCCTTCGTTCGCGCCGGTTCAGTTTTTCAATATTTCGCCGACGGAAACAAAAAATAAAATCCGCCGCCATTCTTTGTAAAAACGCGATTTTCGTTGTATAATGACTAACGGCTTGCACAATCGGTTGCATAGTCGAAAAATAAAAAGAAACGGAGCGTCGTTTATGGCAAGTGAGCAGGCAGCGGTAAAAAGGGTAGAGGACAGCGAGTGGTCGCTCTCGGCGGTTCCGGCCTCGATGAAGGTGCAGGGGCTCTGGGCCGCGATGGTCGTCCTCGTCGGCTTCACGTTCTTCTCGCCGAGCATGACGGCGGGCGGCAACCTCGGCATCGGCCTCAATCTTCAGAAATTCTTCTTCTCGATGGTCTTGGGCAACGCCTTCCTCGGCGTCTACTGCGGGCTGCTCGGCTACATCGGCCAGCGCACGGGGCTCACGCTCGACCTTCTCGCGCATCGCTCGTTCGGCAGCAAAGGCTCGTACCTTCCCTCGGCCCTCATCAGCTTCACCCAGATAGGCTGGTTCGGAGTCGGCGTCGCGATGTTTGCGATACCGGTGGCCGGCCTTATCAACAACGCCGTCCCGATGTGGGCGCTCATAGTGATAACGGGCGTCATTATGACGGTCACGGCATACCTAGGCATCAAGGCGCTCGCCGTCCTCGGCAGCATCGCCGTCCCGCTCATCGCGGTGCTCGGCATTTACTCCGTAAACTGGGGCATAAACGAGGTCGGCGGATTCATGAACGTCTTCGCGCAGAACCCCGATAAACCGCTTTCCCTCGCGGCGGGCATCGCGATAGTCGTCGGTTCATTCATCTCGGGCGGCACCGCGACGCCGAACTTCACGCGCTTCGCGAGGACGCCCTCCGTCGCCGTCGTAGCGACCGTCGTCGCCTTCTTCGTAGGCAACTCGATAATGATGATTTTCGGAGCGGTCGGCGGAGCCGTCACCGGCGTGCCCGACATCTTCGACATACTTATACTTCAGGGACTCGCGCTTCCCGCCGTGCTCACGCTCGGCCTCAACATCTGGACGACGAACAACAACGCGCTTTACACCGCAGGCCTCGGCGTCTCGAATATCACGAAGATACCGAACAAGCCGCTCGTCCTTGTCAGCGGCGCGATAGGCACCGGCCTCGCCGTATGGCTCTACTACAACTTCGTCGGGATGCTGAACCTGCTCTCCGGCATGATACCACCCGTCGGCGCGGTGCTAATACTTCACTACTTCCTGCATAAGGACGAATACGAGAACGACAGGCCCGCGCTGCGCGAGGTCAACATGCCCGCGATACTCGCCGTAGTCGCAGGCTCGCTCGTCGGCATATTCGTCACGACCGGCATCAAGCCCGTCAACTCGCTCTTCGTCGCCGCTCTGGTCTTCCTTATCGCAGACCGCCTCTGTGCGAAGCGCTAAGCCGTAAAGAAAGGACTATTCCGAAATGCTCGTAAAAAACATATTCATAGAAAACTCGACCGAAGCCAAAGACATCCGCGTAACGGACGGAAAGTTTGAAGAAATTGCTCAGAACCTCGCGCCGCGCGAAGGCGAAGAGATCGTGGACGGAACCGGCAAGCTCGCCATTCCTCCCTTCATCGAGAGCCACGTCCACCTCGACACCTGCCTCACAGCCGGCGACCCCGTGTGGAACCTCTCCGGCACGCTCTTTGAGGGCATAGAGTGCTGGAGCAAACGCAAGGAAAAACTGACGAAAGAAGACGTTAAAGAGCGCGTGCGCCGCGCCGTGCGCATGCAGGCGGGCAACGGCGTCCAGCACGTCCGTACCCACGTAGACGTGACGGACCCGACGCTCGTAGCGATGGAGGCGATGATAGAGCTCCGCGAAGAGCTCAAAGATTTCGTCAACATCCAGATAGTCGCCTTCCCGCAGGAGGGGATCATGAGCTACCCGAACGGCGAGCAGCTTCTCGAGGATTCCGTCAAAATGGGCGCGGACTGCGTAGGCGCGATACCGCACTTCGAGTTCACGCGCGAGTACTCCGTCGAGTCCGTCAACTACTGCATGAAGATAGCGGAGAAGTACGGCAAACTCGTGGACGTCCACTGCGACGAGATAGACGACGAACAGTCCAAGGGGCTCGAGACCCTGGCCTGCCGCGCGCTCGAAAGCGGCATGAAGGACATGGTGACGGCGAGCCACACGACCGCGATGCACAGCTACAACAACGCCTACTGCGGCAAGCTCTTCCGTCTGCTTCGCATGAGCGACATAAACTTCGTCTGCAACCCGCTCGTCAACACGCACCTCCAGGGGCGCTTCGACACATACCCGCGCCGCCGCGGCGTGACGCGCGTCAAAGAGCTGCTCGCGAACGGCAACAACGTCTCGTTCGGACACGACGACATATTCGACCCGTGGTACCCGCTCGGAACGGGCAACATGCGCGACGTCATCTTCATGGGCCTCCACGTCTGCCAGATGATGGGCTATCAGGAGATAATGGACTCCTACAGGCTCTGCACCTACAACGCGGCGAAGACGCTGCACCTCTCCGGCTACGGCATAGCCGAGGGCAACGACGCGAGCTTCATAATCCTCGACGGCGACAACTTCTACAACGCGCTTAACAGAAAAGGCGAAGTGCTCCGCTCCTACAACAAAGGCCGCCTCATCGCCTCCGCGGAGCCCGCGAAGAGAGAAATACTTTTCTAGAAACCAAAGAAAAAACGCGAAACGCGGGCCGCTTCGGAAAATATCCGGAGCGGCCCGCGTTTCGTGCCGTTTGCCGTCAAACGCCGCGATAGCGCGTCACGACTGAAAGATTTAATAAAGTCAAACTGTTTGTATAAAATCGCGGATTTGCGAGAAAATCATATAAATAAGCATAAAATTAATAATAATCTCCAATAAACAGATTTGAGAAAAGCGGCCCCGCTCATTACAATTTCGATTGTAAAGAAATTAGCACTCAATGAGTGCGAGTGCTAATACCAAGAAAGAAAATTTTACAGGAGGGGATTTTTCCTATGAAACTTAAACCGCTTGGAGACAGAATCGTAGTAAAGGCGGCTCCCAATGAGGAGAAGACGAAGGGCGGGCTCGTCCTTCCCGATACCGTGAAAGAGAAGCCCGTCGAGGGCGAAGTCGTCGCGGTAGGCCAGGGCAAAGTGCTTGACAACGGCACGCGCCAGCCGATGGAAGTCAAGGTCGGCGACAAGGTCATCTACAGCAAGTATTCGGGAACCGAAGTCAAGGTCGACGACGAGACCTATCTTGTCATCGGCGAGAGAGACGTCCTCGCCATCGTAGAGAAGTAGTAAGGAAACTGGAGGAATAGATTATGGCTAAAGTTCTGCTTTTCAAAGAAGAAGCTCGCCGCGCTATGGAGCGCGGAATCAATAAAGTCGCTGACACCGTCGGCATCACCCTCGGACCGAAAGGCCGCAACGTCGTTCTCGAAAAGAAATTCGGCTCGCCGACCATCACCAACGACGGCGTGACCATCGCTAAGGAGATCGAACTCGAAGATCCGTTCGAGAATATGGGCGCTCAGCTCATCAAAGAAGTCGCTTCGAAGACCAACGACGTGGCCGGCGACGGTACCACGACCGCTACCGTCCTCGCCCGCGCGATGATTCGCGAGGGTACGAAGAACGTAGCCGCCGGCGCGAACGGCATGCAGCTCCGCAAGGGTATGGAGCTCGCGACCGAAGTCGTAGTCGATGAACTGAAGAAGCAGGCCGTGCCCGTCAAGGAGCACAAGAAGATAGCTCAGGTCGCTTCCATCTCCGCCAACGACAAGAAGGTCGGCGAACTGCTCGCCGAAGCTATGGAGAAGGTCGGCGAGGAAGGCGTAATCACCGTCGAGGACAGCAAGAGCCTCGGCACCACGCTTGAGACCGTAGAAGGACTCCAGTTCGACAAGGGCTACCTCAGCCCCTACATGATCACCAACCCCGACCGTATGGAAGCCGTTCTCGACGACGCGAACATCCTCATCGTAGACGGCAAGGTTTCCAACGTCAAGGATATGCTCCCGATACTCGAGAAGAGCGTGCAGCTCGCGAAGCCGCTCCTCATCATCGCCGAAGACGTTGAAGGCGAAGCTCTCGCTACGCTCGTCGTCAACAAGCTCCGCGGCATACTCCAGGTCGTGGCGGTCAAGGCGCCCGGATTCGGCGACCGCAGAAAGGCCATGCTCCAGGATATAGCCATCGTCACCGGCGCTACAGTCATCAGCGAAGAAGTCGGCCGCAAGCTCGACAGCGCCGACGTAGCGGACCTCGGCCACGCCAAGAAGGTAAAGGTCAGCAAAGAGACCACGACGATAGTCGAAGGCGGCGGCGATTCGCAGGCCATCAAGGATCGCGCGGCCCAGATTAAGAAAGAGTACAACGACTCCACCTCCGAGTACGACAAGGAGAAGCTCCAGGAGCGCCTTGCGAAACTCGTCGGCGGCGTGGCGGTCATCCAGGTCGGCGCGGCCACCGAGACCGAGCAGAAGGAGCTCAAGCTCCGCATAGAGGACGCCCTCAACTCGACCCGCGCGGCCGTTGAAGAAGGCATCGTCCCCGGCGGCGGCGTCGCGCTCGTCGGCTGCGTGAAGGCCCTCGACGCCGAGATAGCGAAACTCGAAGGCGACGTGAAGACCGGAGCCCAGATCATCCGCAAGTCGATGACCGAGCCGCTCTACCTCATCGCTCAGAACAGCGGTATGCAGGGCGACGTCATCATCGAGAAGGTCAAGACCCTCAAGGAAGGCCAGGGCCTCGACGCGACGACCGGCGAGTACGTAGACATGATCGAAGCCGGAATCATCGACCCTGTCAAGGTCACCCGCTCGGCTCTCCAGAACGCCTCTTCGATCGCGGCCATGATCCTCACCACCGACGCGGTGGTCGCGGACAAGCCCGAAAAGAAGGAAGGCCCCGACATGCCCGGAGGCATGGGCGGAATGGGCGGCATGGACTACTAAGTCCGGGCTAGAACCAACCCAAATCAAACAATAACAAAACGGCGTGAAAGCTTTGCGGCTTTCGCGCCGTTTTTTCGTGACCATGCGCCGGCGCGCTATTTCTTCAGACGAAGCGGAGCGCGGCGCGTAATTCCGTCCGCGGGCGCCGGTGTGACGCGCGGAATCTTCATGACCGTTTATGAGCCGGGTTGACTTTTCGGCTTCTCTGCCTCATTCTCAACAGAAAGGGGGCGTTGCTATGAAATTCCGTTACGAAGCGAAGGACGGCGGCGGCGAGGCCGTGCGCGGCGAAATAGAGGCGAACGGCGAGCACGAAGCCGCGGCGCGGCTGCGTGAGCGCGGACTGACGCCGATAGACATCGCCCCGGCGCGCCCTTCGCGGAGCGGCGCAGGGACTTCGCCGTCATTCTTTATGCGCGGCGGGGTGCCGCTCGCCGAGAAGGCGCTCTTCTTTCGTGAGCTCGCCGCCATGACCGGCGCGGGCATATCGGCATCGTCGGCCCTCCGCGTACTCTCCGGGCAAAAAAGGAGCCGCCGCTTCGATGGCGTCATCGCGCGGATATACGCCGAGGTCTCGTCCGGCTCTACGATAGCCGGGGCCTTCGCCGGACATCCATCGTGCTTCGACGCCGTGACCGTCGCGCTCATACGGGCTGGCGAAGAATCGGGCACGCTCGACGCGAGCCTCGCCCGCCTCGCAGCCTTTCTCGAAGCGCGGGCTGAGCTTCGCAAAAAGCTCGTCTCGGCCCTCACCTATCCCGCGCTCGTCGTCCTCGTCGCGGCGGCCTCCCTCTGCGTGCTGACGGCGGTCGTCGTTCCGCAGTTCGAGCGCGCCTTCCGCGGCCTCGGCGTCGCGCTTCCGCCTCTGACCCGCGCCGTGTTCGCCGCCGGCTCGTGGATGGAGGCCTACTGGTACATTCCGCTAATCGTTCTCGCGGCGGCCCTTCTCGCCGCGAGGCTTTCGCTGCGCGCGCCGGGCCTCCGGGCCGCGGCGGACGGCGCTCTGCTGAAAATGCCGGTATTCGGAGACATGCTGCTCAAGGCCTCGCTCGCGCGCTCGTTCGGAACGATGGCGGCGCTGCTTCGCTCGGGCCTTCCGGTCCTCCAATCGCTGCGGCTCGCCGCCTCCGCCGCCGGAAACGAAAAAATACGGAAAGCAATTGAGACCGCGCGCGAGGACGCGGCCTCGGGAAAAAGCCTCAGCGCTTCGCTCGGGGCGCGCGGCATATTCCCTCCGATGATAGTCCAGATGGCGGCCGTCGGAGAAGAGACGGGGCGCACCGGCGAAATGCTCGAAAAAATAGCCGGATGGTACGAGTCCGAGCTCACTGAGAAGGTGAAGCGCCTCGGCTCCATACTCGAGCCCGTGATGGTCGTGATAGTCGGCGGCCTGGTCGGCCTTATAGCCGTCGCCGTATTCATGCCGATCGTATCCGCGATAAACTCCTTCATATAAATTCCGCGCTTGCCCTGCATTACGCGCAAAAACCTGCTATTATCATAACGGCTTGATTTACACGTTCATCCAAAAATAAACGGGACGGAGGTTTCATCTATGAAGGAGATACGCGCCGCGCGCGGCAGGTCGGAAGGCTTCACTCTTGTGGAAATGCTCATCGTTATAATCATAATAGGCATACTCGCCAGTATGATGATGCTATCTACCGGGGCCGCGACGGACAAGGCCGAGGCGACGCGGATAGTCTCGGACATGCGCAGCATGAAGACCGCATGCGTCATGTACTACGCGGACTACGGCGAATGGCCGGAGGAGATAAACGCGAGCTTCGACAAATACCTCGACGTACCGGTCAGCGACAACGACGACTACTCGCTCGAAACCTCAGAAAACGTTCTGTGGCTCAGCTACAGCGGCGGAAAGCTGGCCGAGGGCAACGGCGTGTCGGAACGCCTTGCTGCGATGGCGAAAGAGTCCGGCCTTTACTCATCTGCGGCGGCAGCCCCGGACGAACCGGACTACAGCGGCGGCGGAGAAGTGTTCATGATCGTCAAAAAATAACCCGCTGCGCCTCTTTCACAGCATTTTACAAATATTAAGCTGGATTTTCAAATAAATTTATGTCATACTTTAGTCTGAACTTTCAACAACTGCCGGAGGTGAGGGGAATTCCCCCACGTTATGAAAAAAGAAAATAAAATCCTGATCATCGACTGCGGCTCCCAGTACACGCAGCTCATAGCGCGCCGTGTGCGCGAGCTCGGCGTCTACAGCGAGATACTCTTCTGGGACTCGCCCGCCGAAAAACTCGAAGCCGCCAACCCGTCGGGGATAATCCTCTCCGGCGGCCCGCGAAGCGTGCTTGACGCGGACGCGCCCGCCGTGCCTGTCGAACTCATAAAATCCGGCGTCCCCGTGCTCGGGATATGCTACGGTATGCAGCTGCTCGCTCACACCTTCGGCGGCGCCGTAGAACGCGGAGAGTCCGCGGAGTACGGGCGCGCCGTCGTGGACGTCGAGGGCGGACGGCTCTTCGCGCGCTGCGGCGGCGACAAAAAACTCGACGTCTGGATGAGCCACTGGGACGAGGTGAAAAGCCTGCCGGAAGGCTTCCGCGTCACGGCGCGCAGCGAAAGCGGCGCTATGGCCGGCTTCGAGTCCGCCGACGGCATGGTGACAGCGCTCCAGTTCCACCCCGAAGTCGCGCACACTCCGAAGGGGCAGGAGATACTCTCCGCATTCGTATTCGACATCTGCGGATGCAAGGCTGAGTGGACGCTCGGCATGGAATGGATCGACCATGAGATAGAAAAGATACGCGAAAAAGTCGGCGGCGGCACAGTGATATGCGGCCTCTCCGGCGGCGTTGACTCCACGGTAGCGGCGGTCATCACGCAGCGCGCCGTAGGCGACAAGCTGCACTGCATATTCGTTGACCACGGCATGCTCCGCAAAGACGAGGGCAAACAGGTCATGGAGACCTACCGCTCGCTCAACCTCAACGTCCACTATGTAGACGCGGGCGAACGCTTCCTGACAGCGCTCGAAGGCGTGACCGAGCCTGAACGCAAGCGCAAGATAATAGGCGAGCTATTCATCCGCGTATTCGAAGAAGAGGCGCGCCGTCTCGGCGGTTCCGACTGGCTGCTGCAGGGGACGATATACCCCGACGTAGTCGAAAGCGGACACGGCGGCGGAGGCGTCATCAAAAGCCACCACAACGTCGGCGGCCTTCCCGAAGACATGAAAATGGGGCTGCTCGAGCCGCTCCGCGACCTCTTCAAAGACGAAGTGCGCCGCGTCGGAAAAGTCCTCGGCATAGCGCCGCACTTCCTTGAGCGTCATCCTTTCCCGGGCCCGGGCCTCGCAGTCCGCTGTCTCGGCGAGCTCAAAAAAGAACGGCTCGACGTGCTTCGCGAAGCCGACGCGATATTCATTGAAGAAATCCGCAAAGCGGGCCTCTACAACGACATCTGGCAGGCTTTCTGCGCGCTTCTGCCCGTCCGCAGCGTCGGAGTCGTCGGCGACGTGCGCACCTACGGCGAAACGATAGCGCTCCGCGCCGTCTCCTCGCTCGACGCCATGACCGCCGAATGGGTCCGCCTCCCCTACGACCTCCTCGACACAGTGGCCCGCCGCATCTGCAACGAAGTCCCGCAGGTAAACCGCGTGGTGCTGGACGTAACCTCGAAGCCGCCGGCAACGATCGAGTGGGAATGATATTTTCAGCGTAGACGAATCCCGAAGAGCCTTGTCTTGCAACGGCTCGTCATGATTTTTTATTTGTTTTTTGCAGTATAGAAAAATCGCGCCCGCGGTCCCAGGATGGTTGCTTACGGGAACGCGGGCGCTTGTTTATTAAATTATGTCGTTTAGCCGACCAGCTTGAGCGGCACGAAGGCTTCCGGCGCGAAGACGCGGAAGGTGAATGTCTCTGTGATGTAGAAGTTTACCTCGGTGTTCGTGTGCGACTGGTAGCCGACGGAGAAGTCCTGTCCTACGGTCAGTTCGCTGTCGCCGCCGCGAAGCGACGTTACGAAGTTGGTTTCGTACTGCGGCGATACGATTATTTTTTCGACTATGCGTTCGAGTCGCTTCTCTAGCGGGTAGACCGCGGCGCAGGTCTTTATCTTCGCCATGACTTCTTTGGAGCAGACGAGCGCGTAGGGCCCGCCGACTCCGCGCGCGGCGAGGCGCTGCGTCGCGGCGTAAACGGCTTCGACTAGAGCGTCGCCGCCGAAGGCGAGCTCTATCGGCTCGTTGCCGGCTTCGAGCTCTATGCCGAGTATTCCGGCCTCTTCGAGTCCCATGAACACGGCCGTGTCCTCGAAGAGCGCGGCCTGGCGCGCCGCATCCTGGAGCGCGGTGAAGTCCGTTATCTTGCTGCCGCGCGATATGTCGTCAAGCTCCCACATCGAGAGCGTGAAGGGCGCGCGTATCTCGACGAGCGGCGTGACGTCGCGTATGCCGTAGTTGACTCCCTCGACCGGAGTCTCTTCGGCGAGCGAGAGTGTGCCGTCGGAGACGGAGTCGCAGGTCCAGCCCTTAGGCCCGGATACGTCCGCGACGCGGCGTCCACCGAGCAGCGCGCGGAGCATCGCCGACGCCTGCGCGTCTATCTCTTTCCATGCCTCCGCAGTTATGGGCGCTATATTTCTCTTTAGTATGTCCATCGTTATGCAGGCTCCTTCCGGCGCTCTAAAGTTTTCCGATGTTCAGGGACGGGCCGGCGCTTTCGTCAGTTCCGCCCTCTTCGTGATCGACGCCCATTTCTCCCGCTTTCGCGTTCGTCACGTATTCGTCGAGCTCCTTGTCCCATCCATCCATGTAGACCTTGAGCCAGCCGGCTAGCATAGCGGCGTGTTCTTTTTCTTCGTCGCGGTTGTGTTCCATGATTCGCTTGAGGTCCTCGTTGGTGCAGGTCTCGGCCCTCTGGTTGTAGAAGTTGACGGCCTCGATCTCTTCCTGGAGGCTTTTCAGCGCCTGCGCCGCGTCGCGCGCCTTTTGGCTCAGCAGCTCGTATGGTTCGGTGTATGCGTCCATGTGCGTCGTGCTCCTTTCGTTTTTTGCTGCACGCATTGATTAGCGTGTGCTCACTATTTTAGTTGAGTGTTTCATGCTTGTCTATACAATCTAAAATTATTATTTATTTCTTCGGCAAATCCTTCAACGTCAGCGGCTGTGTACCGCCGGCAGTGATGTCGCAGTAGCCCTGGTCGGTGAGCTTGAGCTTCGGGATTACGGAGAGCGACATGAAGCTGAGCTGCATCATCGCCTCAGTGCCGGGGCATCCTATGCTCTCGGCGGCGGCGCGTATCTCCGCGAGCTTTTCGAGCAGTTCGTCGGCGCCGAGCAGGCTCATGAGGCCGCCGGCTGGCAGTTCGAGGCTCGCGAGGACCTTGTCGCCGTCCGCGACGACAACGCCGCCGTGCATACGCGCGAGCTCGCGCAGAGCCGTCACCATCGAGAGGTCGTCCATACCGGCGCAGGTGTAGTTGTGCGCGTCGTGCGCGACCGACGAGGCGACAGCGCCGCGCGCGATCGGGAAGTTTTGCAGGAAGCCGAGCGCGAGGCGGCCCGTCCCGCGGTTTTTCTCGACGACCGCCATCTTAGCGAGACGGCGCGACGGGTCGGCGCATGCGCAGCCGCCCTCGACCGTCGGTTCGAGCGTCAGAGTCTCCGTCGTGAACTGGCGCGGCGCGACGCCTATAACGTTGATGTATTTGTCGTCTGGGCCGAGCTTGATTTTCAGCTCGTCGGGCGTCGGCGTCGCGACAGTTTTATGTATTCCCGGCAACTCGGAGACCGCGGCGGGCGCGAGGTTTTCGAGTATTTTTCCGTCCTGCGCGACGAGTTTGCCGCCTTTCCAGACGCAGAGCACGCGGCAGTTTTCGAGCGAGTCCACGAGCGCGAGGTCGGCCCTCTTGCCGGGGGCTATCGCGCCGCGGTCGTACAGGCGGAAGTATTCCGCGGGCGTCAGCGTCGTTGTACGCAGCGCGGCGAGCGGAGGGACGCCGCACTCTATGAGCTCGCGCACGCATCCGTTCATGTGTCCGCGCTCGCGCATGAAGGCCGGCGTTATGTCGTCGCTGACGGCGAGGCAGCGCACGCAGAGGCGCGGATCCTCCGCAAGCAGCGGCGCGAGGTCCTTCAGGTTACGAGCGGCGGCCCCTTGCCGTATCATCAGGTGCATGCCGCGGCGCAGCTTTTCGAGCGCCTCTTTGCGCGTCGAACATTCGTGGTCGGAGGTGACGCCTCCGAGAAGATAGCCTGAAAGCTGCGCGCCGCTGACGCCGGGGGCGTGGCCCGTGATTACCGTGTCTTTTGAAACTTCGAGCTTTTTCCAGACTTCATCGTCGCCGAGGTAGACTCCGGGGAAGTTCATCATCTCGCCGAGGTGCGTGCATGTCCCGTCGGCGAGCAGCTCAGCTATGCCCTCCGCAGTTATCTCCTCGAAGGGCGTCTCGAAGCACGAGGCCGGCACGCAGGACGGCGCGCCGTAAAATATGTCGAGCGGCAGCCCTTCGCTCTCTCGCTTCATGAAGCGCACGCCCTCCATGCCGCAGGTGTTGGCTATCTCGTGCGGGTCGGCCATGACGGTCGAGGTGCCGTGCGGCACGGCGGCTGCGGCGAAGGCGCGCGGCGTCATCATAGTGCTTTCGACGTGCATGTGCCCCTCAATGAAGCCCGGGACGAGCAGTCCGTCCGAGCAGTCTATGTATTCGGCGGCTTCATAGCCTTCGCCTATGCCGACGATGATTCCGTCCTTGACGGCCACGTCGGCGCGTTCTATCTCCATCGTGTAAAGGTTGGCGAACTCGGCGTTTGTGAACACCGCGTCGCATGGTTTTTCCTTCATCGCGTAGGGGAGAAGATTTTTTAAGCTCATTGCGTTACCTCCGGGGTGCGCCCCCTCGTAAGATGGTAAAATATATGTCGAAACTTGAATATATTTTATCAGCTGATTTGTGAAAGCGGGGAGTGCTGGTGGAAGGATGCGGTTCGCATAGTGTGAGGGACTACGACGCCAGGGTGGCGGAGAACGTCAGGCTCACGGAACGCATATTCTGGATGACATTCGAAGCGCCGGAGCTTGCGCGCGCGGCGAAGGCGGGGCAGTGCCTCATGGTGTTCGCGCCCGACGGAGCGAAGCTGCTCGGACGCCCGTTCGAGGCGGCGGACGCGGACGGCGCGCGCGGCGTGATTTCCGTCTGCTATATGCTCGCTGGCGAGGGGACGGAGATGCTTTCGCGCGTGAAGGCCGGGGAGACACTGAAAATCCGCGGCTTCATAGGCGTGCCTTATCCCGAGGGGCGCGGCGCGATAGCGGCTGGCGGCGGCGTCGGCGCGGCGGGCTTCATACTCGCGCGCAAGACGGGCGCCGCCTCGGAGCTTTACGTCGGAATGCCGGGGCGCGGCTGCGAGGATTTCGCGGCGAAGATAAAGGAGATATGCCCCGACGCGAGGATATTCACCGACGACGGCAGTTTCGGCGAGGGAGACTCGATGTTCAAGGTCCTGCCGCGCGACACCGGCGGCAGGGACGTATGGTGCTGCGGCCCTATTGGCTTCCTTAATGCCATGAAGCGCCATTACGCGGAGAATCCGCAGAATCTCTATTTCAGCCTCGACAAGCGCATGGCCTGCGGCTACGGCGGCTGCATGGGCTGCGTCGTAAAGACCTCGGGCGGGCTCAAGAGAGTCTGTGCCGACCAGTCGCTTTTCAGGGCCGATGAGGTGGATCTCAATGACTACTAATTTGACCGTGCGCGTCGGGGATCTGGAACTGCGCTCTCCCGTCATCCCGGCCTCGGGCGTATGGCCCTACGCTGAGGATTTCTGGGGCGGCGAGAAGCTTGAAGGCATAGGCGCGCTCTGCACGAAGGCGATAAGCCTCGAGCCGCGCGCCGGAAATGGCGGCGTCAGGATATGGGAGACGCCGTCGGGCGTGCTCAACAGCATCGGCCTGCAAAACTGCGGCGTGCGCGAATTCGCGGCGTGCTACGCGGAGCTTGTGAAAAACTGCCCCGTCCCGGTGATAGCGAACGTCGTAATGGAGCGCCCCGCCGAGACGCGCGAGACGCTGCGCATACTCTCGGAGGTCGAAGGGATAGCCGCCGCCGAGCTCAACATCTCCTGTCCCAACGCCGACGGAGACGGCATGGCGTGGGGCGTGTGCTGCGAGCAGGCCGCCGTCGCTGTGCGCGCCGCGAGAGAGGCGTGGAACGGGCGGCTCTGGGTCAAGCTGACGCCGCAGTCCGCGGACATTGCGGCAGTCGCGCGCGCAGTCGAGGCAGAGGGCGCTGACGCGATTGTCTGCGCCAACACGTGGCTCGGCATGGCGATGGACATGACTGTCGGAAAGCCTGCATTCGGGCGCGTAGTCGCCGGACTCTCCGGCCCCGCGGTCTTCCCGCTCGCGCTGCGCGCGGTATGGCAGGTCTGCGGCGCGGTGAAGATCCCAGTCGTCGGCTGCGGCGGCGTGTCGAACGCTTCAGACTGCGCTGCGATGCTGCTCGCCGGGGCTTCGGCGGTCGAGGTTGGCAGCGCCTTCTTCGCGGACGTGAAGGCCGGTGCCTCGATATGCGAAGGGCTGCCGGAGTTCGTGAAACGTTACGGCGCGTCGGAGCTCTTGGAGCTTACGGGACGCGCGAGGATTTCTTAAAAGAGGCGGAATTTCAGCGATAATGAGCAAAAGGATAATAGTAACTATAGACGGCCCGGCCGGGGCCGGAAAAAGCACGACGGCGAAGGCCGTCGCGGAAAAGACCGGGCTTCCCTATCTCGACACGGGGGCGCTCTACCGCGCCGTGGCGTGGAAGCTAGACCGTGACGGCATAGCGCCCGAAGACGGAGAGAAAATTTCGGAAGCGCTGAAGAATTTCAAAATAGACATAAGCGGCGGCAAAGTCTCGGCGGACGGCGAAGACGTCACAGAGGCGATACGCACGGCGCACATAGACGAGATAGTCTCGGCCTACGCCGCGAGGCCCGAGGTGCGCGGCGCGCTCGCCGGCTTCCAGCGCGCTCAGGCCGCCGACGGCCTCGTCGCCGACGGGCGCGACATGGGGACCGTCGTGTTCCCGGAGGCGCAGCTCAAGATATTCCTAACCGCGAGCGCCGAGGAACGCGCGAGGCGGCGCTGCGCCGAGCGCGAGGCGAAGGGCGAGAGCGCGGATTACGAAGAGATATTGAAACAGGTCATTGAGCGCGACCGCTTCGACATGACGCGCGAGATAGCTCCGCTGCGTCCCGCGCAGGGCTGCGTCATACTCGACAGCACGACGATGAGCGCCGCCGAGGTCGTAGACGCGATAGCCTCGCTCGCGAAAGAGATAGAGGCGCAGGAGAACCGTTGAGCCGCCAGAGGCGCACGGCAGCGGACCTGAGGCCGAAGCCGCCGAAGGCCGTCACAGCGGCGCTCGGCGACGGCGAGGATGTTCAGAGCTCCCTGGACGAGCTGACGCTTCTTCTGAAAAATCTCGACGTCCCGGTCGCAGCGCGCGTCGTGCAGAAACGCCGCGCGCCCGACCCCGCCTCGTTCATCGGCGCGGGCAAGGCGCAGGAAATAAAGGAGTACGCGGAGCCGAACGATGTGACGCACCTCGTAGTAGACGACTTCATAACGCCGACGCAGAAGAGCAACCTCCAGAAGCTCACGGGGCTTCAGGTCTGGGACAGGGCGTTCGTCATAATGAAGATTTTCGAACGGCGCGCAAACACAGCCGAGGCGAAATTACAGGTAGAGCTAGCTCAGTACCGCTACGAAATTCCGAGCCTCAAAGGGCTGGGGCATCAGATGTCGCGCACCGGCGGCGGCATAGGGACGCGCGGCCCTGGCGAGACGGAGTTCGAGCGCCACCGCCGCAAGCTCGAACTGCGCATAAAGAGCATAACGAAGAGGCTTGAGGACGTGCGCCGGCGGCGCGGCGAAAACCGCGAGCGGCGCAAACGCGGGGGCGTGCCGCTCGCGGCGCTCGTCGGCTACACGAACAGCGGAAAGTCCACTCTGCTTAAGGCTCTTTCCAAAGACGCAGGGATTCTTGCGAAAGACCAGCTCTTTTCCACGCTCGACACCGTCGTGCGCAGGATAGAGACCGGCGAGGGGAAGCCCTTTCTGCTCTCTGACACCGTCGGTTTCATCAGGAAACTGCCGCCCGAGCTTGTCGCGGCATTCAGAGCCACGTTAGAAGAGGCCGCGAACGCCGACCTGCTTCTGATAGTGCTCGACTCGGCGGACAAAGACCCGTGCGCGACGCTCGACGTCGTGCTCGAAACGCTGAACGGCCTCGGAGCCGGCGAACTGCCGCGCCTCATCGTACTCAACAAGATAGACAAAAGCGGCCTCGCCGCCGAAGACGTCGCGGTCGAACTGCGAGCGCGCGGCGAACGCGTCGTATGCGTCTGCGCGCTCGACGGCTGCGGCTTTGCGGAAATGCTTTCGGAAATCGGCGAAATTTTCGCCTCCGGCGTTGCGCAAAACCGTGCGGAGGATATATTATAACAAGGTTAATATGACCGATTCGAAAGGTGGATCTGTATGTACATAAGCATGACCGGCTTCAGCCGCTCCCAGATACAGACTAAATGGGGAACAGTCGTAATAGAGCTTTCCAGCGTCAACCACCGCTATCAGGAAATTTCCGTGCGTCTCCCGAGGGAGTTTGCGAGCTGGGAGCCGTGGTTCCACCAGAATCTGAGAAAAACATTCCGCCGCGGCAAGGTGCAGCTCCGCATGGAGGTGCTATGGGCGCAGGATTTCAAGACCGGGCGCGTCAACAGGGACGTGCTCGCCGCCTACTGCGGAGAAATGTCGGCGGCGCGCCGCGCGCTGGGATTCGTCCCCGACGTGGACGTCGAGCGCGTCGCGCTCTTCCCCGGCGTGCTCGACATGCCGAAGTTCGAGGACGAAGATGATTCGCAGGCCGTCGAGGAGGCTTTCAAGACGCTTCTCGAAGAGGCCGCGGCGTCGTGGAACAAGATGCGCGCGCTCGAAGGCTCGCACCTGCGCGAGGAGGTGCTGCGCCACCTCGCGGAGCTCGAGCGGCTCGCCGCCGAGATAGAGGCGAAGTGGCTGCCGGCGCGCGACGCGGCATTCGAGGCGATGAAGGCGCGCGTCACGGAGGCTCTTGAAAAGATAGGCGAGAAGCTCGAAGAGCAGCGCTACATGCAGGAGATAGTCCTGCTGACCGACAAATGGGACGTCGCGGAGGAGCTCGCGCGGCTCAAGAGCCACATAGCGAAATTCCGCGCCGCCGGAGATTCCGACGAAAGCGCGGGGCGCAAGCTCGACTTCATAGTGCAGGAGATGAACCGCGAGGTCAACACGCTAGACTCGAAGGTCGCGGATGCCGAGATACGCTGGCTCGCCGTGGAGGCGAAGGCCGCGCTCGAACGCATCCGTGAGCAGATACAGAATCTGGAATAGCTGGGACGCATGACGCAGAAACTTCTCCACGTAGGCTTCGGCAACATGGTCGTCGCCGAGCGCGTAGTCGCGCTCATCAGCCCGGACTCCGCTCCGATACGCCGCCTCAAGGACGAGGCGCGCGAGGCGGGGCTTCTGGTGGACGTCACGCAGGGACGCAAGACGCGCTCGATACTTATAATGGACAGCCGCCACGTTATACTCTCCGCCATACAGCCGGAGACGATAACGGCGCGCTTCGAAGGGGAGGCGTAGGCCGTGAAGGGACGGCTTTATATATTCTCCGGCCCCGCGGGGGTCGGCAAGGGGACTTTGCTGCGCCGGGCGTTTGAAAAGCTGAGCAACATAAAATATTCCGTCTCGTGTACGACGCGCGCGCCGAGGCCGGAGCTCGACAAAGAGGGCGAGACCTACTACTTCGTCACTGAAGATGAGTTCCGCCGCAGAATAGCCGACGGGGACTTTCTCGAATACGCCGAGGTTCACGGGCATCTCTACGGCACGCGGCGCGACATAGTTGAAAAAGCTCTCGACTCCGGCACCGACATCGTGCTCGAGATAGACGTGCAGGGCGCGCGCATAGTAAAAGAAAAAATGCCGGAGGCGGTGACGGTCTTCGTAAAGCCGCCGTCGATGGAAGAGCTGCGCCGCCGCCTCAGAGGACGCGGAAGCGAGCCGCCGGAGGAGCAGGCGCTCAGGATAAAGAACGCGGAGGCCGAGATAGCCTGCGCTGACAGCTACGACTACGTTGTTGTGAACGACGACCTCGACAGGGCCGTCGACGAGATTATAAATATAGTGAAGGAAAACAGGGAGGAACAACGATGATATATATGGATCTCGAAAAAATATACCGTGAAAGGGACATTCCCAACAAGTACATACTGACGCTCGTCATAGCGGCGCGCGCGAGACAGCTCAGCGAACGCCGCGACCTTTCTGGAGACGAGAAATACATCTCGATGGCGGTAGACGACGTGACGAACGGACGCATCGCCTACCGCATAGTGGACCCGCTCCCGAAGCAGGAAAATGAGCCCGCGGCCTAGGCGGATACTCTTCGGCGTCAGCGGAGGCATCGCCGCCTACAAGGCGCCGGACATACTGCACGGCTGGGTCAAGCTCGGCTTCGAGGTCGAGACGGTGCTGACCGAGGCCGCCGAGCAATTTGTCAGCCCGCTCGCCCTCTCGACGCTCAGCAAGCGCCGCATATGGCGCGAGCGCGATTTCCTCTCAGCCGAATACGGCTGGCAGATACCGCACATTTCGCTCACAGATTGGGCCGACCTGTTCGTAATCGCACCGTGCACGGCGAACGTTCTGCGCGCCGCGGCGCAGGGCGACGGTTCGACTTTGCTCGGCGCGGCTCTGCTTGCGAATACAAAGCCGCTTCTGCTCTTCCCCGCGATGAACAGCAAGATGCTCGCGAGCGGCCCCGTGCGCGAGAACATAAGGATATTGGAAGAACGCGGGGCCGAAATAGTGGACCCGGACAGCGGCCTGCTCGCCTGCGGCTACGAGGGCAAGGGACGTATGCCCTCGGCCGCCGTCATAAACGACTATGTGCTGCGCGCGCTCTGCGATAAAAAGGACTTCGCCGGGATGCGCGTCGCCGTCACCGCGGGGCCGACGCACGAGTATATCGACCCGGTGCGCTTCATCAGCAACCCAAGCAGCGGCAAGATGGGCTACGCGATAGCCGAGGAGGCGTGGCGGCGCGGAGCAGAGGTGACGCTGATAACCGGGCCGTCGGCGCTGCGCCGGCCGGCGGGGCTCGAGGTAGTCGAGGTCGTCAGCGCGCAAGATATGTACCAAGCCTGCATGAAGTCCGCCGAGACGGCTGACGTCATAGTAAAAGCCGCCGCCGTCGGCGATTACAGGGCGGCGGAACGCTCGGAGCAGAAGATAAAGCGCGGCGGTAAGGACACGCTTACGCTTGAGCTCGTACAGAACCCGGACATAGCCGCCGAACTCGGGCGGCGCAAGAGGCCGGGGCAGCTTCTCATAGGCTTCGCGGCCGAGACGCAGAACGTCCTCGAAAACGCTCAGAAGAAAATGTCCGAAAAAAATCTCGACATGATAGTCTCTAACGATGTGCTCGCGCCGGGCGCGGGCTTCGCCGTGGACACCAACGCTATAACGATAATGGCGCGCGGCGCGGAGCCGCTGCGCTTCTCCGGGACGAAAGAGGAATCGGCGGCGGTCATACTCGATTCCGTATCGGCGCTCGCCGCCGGGAGATAATGCCTTTCGTACACGCGATATTTCCGGCCCCTTGGTGGACGCCGCTCTCCTACGAATGGGAGACGGAGCTCGCCGAGGGGCTTCGCGTATCCGCTCCGCTCGGGCGCGGGAACAGGATAGGCGTCACGGTGAACTCGCGCGGGAGCTTCGACGCTTCGAAGATAAAGCGGCTCGCCGGCGTGATCGACGAACGCCCGCCGCTGCCGCCCGAGCTCTGGAAGCTGATAAAATGGTTCGGCTTGACGTGGTTTATAGGAGCGGGCTTCGCGATGAAAACGCTGCTGCCGTCGAAATTCTTTTCGGATGAAGCTCTGCCGCCGAGGCCCGCGTGCGAAAACCGCGGAATTTTCTCCGCAGAATGCTTTTACGACACGGACTATAAAAAAAGATGGGAGCGCTACAGAAGCGTGCTTGAGGAGGGGGCTCCGGCGCTCGCGCTGTTTCCCGAGGCCGTCATGGCGCGCGCCTTCTGGGAAAGTTTGCCGCCTTCGCTACGCGATGAAGGCGCGCTGTGGCCCGACGGCCCGTCGAAGCAGTGGAAACTGTGGAAGCTCGCGCTCGAAGGCGGCCTCCGTTTCATCGTCGGCCCGCCGGGCGCGTCGTTCGTCCCGCTCGCCGGGCTTTCGGCGATAATAATGGACGAAGAGAACCAGGGCGGATGGCGCTCTCAGAAACACCCGGTATTCAACGCGCGCCCGCTGCTCGGAAAGCGCGCAGAATTCGCCGGGGCGCGCTTCGTTCTCGGAGGCTCCATGCCATCGGCGAAAAGCTTCCTGTCCATGAACCCGCGCGTCGGAGACAACGGCGGCGAGCCGCGGCTGATATTCGTCGATACGAAAGAGGCGCAGGCGTCGGAATTCGCGGCCCTCACCGGAAAGCTCTCGATAAGCGTGCCGCTGCTGCGCGAAACTGCGGCGGCGCGCTCGCGCGGCGAATGGGTCATGTGGCTTCTCGACCGCAAAGGCTACGCCGGCGAGCTCTGCTGCGAGGAGTGCGGCTGGAGCGCGCGCTGTCCGCGCTGCGGTTCCGCCATGCGCTGGGAAGAACGCCGCGGGAGGCTGCGCTGCGTATCATGCGGAGAATGCGCGCCGCTGCCAGAGCGCTGCCCGAACTGCGGCGGCATGCTCATGCGCGGCTCGCGCCCTGGGCTCGAAGCCCTATTCGAGCGGGCCGGCGGCGCGCTGCGCGGAAGATACGGCGGCGTACTGCTCTTCCAGAACGACGGAGAAAAAATCCCCCAGGCGGAAGAGCTCGCGGAACAATATCCGCACGGCGCGCTGCTCATAGGTACGCGCGGCCTGCTCTCGCTCTGCGGCGGCCTGTCGCCCTCCGTGATCGGCTGGATAGACGCCGACGCAGAGGCCCGCTCCGAGGGCTACGACGCGCGCGCGCGCGCCTACGCGATGCTCTGGGAATCAATGTGGCGCGGCGGCGAGAGGCGCGTCGTCGTCCAGAGCCGCCGTCCCGGAACCGGCTGGCAGGACGGCCTGCGGCGCGGCTGGCGCAGTTTCTGGCGCAGGGAGCTTTCGGAGCGCGCGGAGCTTGAGCTGCCGCCCTTCGTGCCGATGATAAAGATAACCGCGGCGCGCTCCGCCCTGCGCGAGATCGCCTCCAAGCTCGAGGAGGCCGGCGTGGACTGCTGGCAGTCGGACGAAGAGGCCGCGCTCTGGGCGCGCACGAAACGTTTCGCGGCGCTCGGCGCGATACTCTCCCCTTATTTCTCCATATCTAGGTCTGGAAAAGCTTTTCCCTCTGTATTATTATATCTAGACTGAGGGCATAGCCCCTCCGCTTCGGCGTGCACCAAAGAACCTGGGGGTATGGACGGAATGAAAGCGCTAGTCACGGTACTGGGAAAAGACAAGGTCGGCATCATCGCGAGCGTATGCACATACCTCGCCGGCAAAAACGTCAACGTGCTCGAAATCTCACAGACGATAGTCAATGGATACTTCGACATGCTCATGATAATCGACGTGACCGAGGCGACCTGCTCGCCCGGCGAGCTTGCTGGCGGCCTCGAGGAACTGGGCGGAGAGATAGGCCTCATGATAAAATTCCAGCGTGAAGAAATATTCGAAAGCATGCACAGGATATAAAAAATGATTAGCAGATCAGAAGCGCGCTGGACGAACGAGATGATCCTCGAAGAGAACCTCGACGTCCGCACCATAACGATGGGCATAAACATACTCGACTGCGCGGACCCAGACGAAAAAAAATTCTGCACAAAGCTGTACGACAGGATAACTAAGACGGCGGAAAACCTCGTGCGAGTCGGAGACGACATAGCGGTCGAGTTCGGCATCCCGATAGTCAATAAAAGAATATCCGTGACGCCGGTCGCTATAGCAGCGGCCTGCTGCGAGACCGACAGCTACGTCGAGATAGCGCGCACGCTCGACCGCGCTGCGGAAGAGGTCGGAGTCAACTTCATCGGCGGCTTCTCCGCTCTCGTCCAGAAAGGCACGGCGGCATCCGACCAGAAACTCATCAACTCGATACCGGAGGCGCTCGCAGTCACGGAGCGCGTCTGCTCGTCCGTCAACCTCGGCTCCAGCCGTTCCGGCATCAACATGGACGCCGTGAAAGAAATGGGCGGCGTTATAAAAGAGACGGCCTTCCTGACGAAGGACAAGGATTCGCTCGGATGCGCCAAATTCGTCGTTTTCTGCAACGCCGTCGAGGACAACCCGTTCATGGCTGGGGCCTTCCACGGCGTAGGCGAGCGCGACTGCGCGATAAACGTCGGAGTAAGCGGCCCAGGCGTCGTTAAGCGCGCGCTCGAAGAAGTACGCGGCGCGGACTTCGAGACGCTCTGCGAGACAGTCAAAAAAACGGCCTTCCGCATAACGCGCGTCGGGCAGCTCGTCGCGCGCGAGGCGTCGGAACGCCTCGGCGTTCCATTCGGAATCATCGACCTCTCGCTCGCGCCGACCCCGGCGATAGGCGACAGCGTCGCCGAGATACTGCAGGAGATGGGGCTCGAACGCGCCGGCGCCCCAGGCACCACGGCGGCGATAGCCATACTCAACGACAACGTCAAAAAAGGAGGCGTCATGGCCTCGTCCTACGTCGGAGGCCTCAGCGGGGCCTTCATCCCGGTCAGCGAAGACCACGGCATGATAGAGGCGGTGGAGGCGGGCGCGCTGACGCTCGACAAGCTCGAGGCGATGACATGCGTCTGCTCCGTCGGCCTAGACATGATAGCGCTTCCAGGCGAAACGCCGGCGGAGACCATATCGGGCATAATCGCCGACGAAATGGCGATAGGCATGATAAACAATAAAACGACCGCAGTGCGCGTCATTCCGGTATACGGCAAAGTGGCGGGGGAGACCGTGACCTTCGGCGGACTGCTTGGCTACGCGCCAATAATGCCGGTCAACAGGTTCGACTGCTCGGCGTTCGTCGGCCGCGGCGGAAGGATTCCGGCGCCGATACACAGCTTCAAAAACTAAAGAAAAGAGAGCGTAAACACAATGGCTATAGCAGCGATCGTCGGCAGGCCCAACGTCGGCAAATCTTCCATATTCAACCGGATACTGGGAAAACGCGCCGCGATAGTGGACGACCAGCCCGGAGTCACGAGAGACAGGCTCTACGGAGAAACCGAATGGGGCGGCAAAAAATTCTACATCGTGGACACGGGCGGCATCCGTTCCGAGACTGAGCATCCGTTCATGGACCTCATAGAAAAGCAGGTCGACCTCGCAGTCGACGAAAGCGGCGTGATAATCTTCGTCGTAGACGGCAAGACCGGCGTCACGCCGACCGACGAGGACATAGCGCACAAGCTGCGCAGAAGCGGCAAGCCCGTCGTCGTAGCGATGAACAAGCTCGACAACTCAAATCAGGAAGACGCCATGATAGGCGAGGCCTACGGACTCGGATTCGACGAGGTCGTAGGCGTCAGCGCCGAGCACAACAGCGGATTCAACGAACTCATGGACATAGTCGCCTCGAAGCTCGAGGACGAAGAGCTGGACGAGGATACTGACGAAATCCGCGTGACTCTCGTCGGACGCCCTAACGTCGGCAAGTCGAGCCTGCTCAACGCCTTCGCGGGAGAGGAGCGCTCGATGGTCAGCGACATAGCCGGCACCACGCGCGACGTCGTAGACTCCGTCGTCGAGATCGGAGGCAAAAAATTCCGCTTCCTCGACACGGCAGGGCTGCGGCGCAAAAGCCGGGTGAATTCCGCGCTTGAATACTACTCCAACGTGCGCACCTACCAGGCGATAGACCGCTGCCACGTCGCGCTTGTGCTGCTCGACGCGCAGGATCTCCTTACGGAGCAGGACAAACGTCTCGTAGGTCAGGTGCTCGAGCGCGGCAAGGGACTTGTGCTGGTAGTCAACAAATGGGACCTGGCGCCGAAAGAGGAAAAGGTAGGCGACGTCGTGACGAAAAAACTCATCGACGAGCTTCCGCTCGCCGCGCACGCGCCGCGCGTATTCATCTCGGCTCTGTCCGGGCGCAGCCTGGGCAAGCTGCCGGAGCTGATACTCAAGGTCGAAGAGAACCGCCGCCGGAGGATAGCGACGTCGGAGCTGAACAGGCTCGTCAAGGAAGTGCTCGTATTCGACCGCATGCCGGGAGACGGCAAAGGCCACAGCCTCAAAGTCTACTATTGCACACAGGCCGACGGAGCGCCCCCCGCGTTCGTCTTCTTCGTCAACGATCCCGAGCTTTCGTCGAAGAGCTTCAAAAGGCGCCTCGAGAACCTACTGCGGGAAATGGCGGATTTTTCCGGCGTTCCGATAAAGATTTTCATGAGAAGCAAAAACTAGCGTAAAAGTCGCTGTCAGAGCTAATTTTCTAATGTCAAGGTCTTGACGTTGCGGGCTTTTATCTGTATAAATGCTATGTACTGCGTTAAGGCGGTTCAAATTTGAATGGAGGTGGCATTGCGGTGACAAAGACAGACCTCATCAACATCGTGGCCAAAGAGGTAGAGGGCGTCACTAAGAAAAAGGCGACCGAAGTTGTGGAAGCTATATTCTGCAATATACATGAGGCGCTTCAGAAAGACGAGAAAGTCCAGATTGTAGGTTTTGGCACGTTTGAAGTTCAGAAGAGGGCCGCGCGCCAGGGACGCAATCCCCAGGATCCGAAGAAAGTTATAGAGATTCCGGCGAAGAACGTACCGGTCTTCCGCGCCGGGAAGGCGTTAAAGGAAGCCGTAAACAAGTAACCGTCTTCTTTAAAGCTTAGATTAGATAAATTCCTTCGCTTCGAGGCGGGGGAATTTTTTTGTCCCTCTTGACCTAAACGCGATGTCGCGGTATCATACTTTGCGTTGTACGGGATGTAGCGCAGTCTGGCTAGCGTACCTGCATGGGGTGCAGGTGGTCGGAGGTTCGAATCCTCTCATCCCGACCATTTGGATCTACGGCCCGGCTTCATCAAGAAGCCGGGCTTTTTGTCCGTCACTACCGCCTGCCGCGCCTCCTGTACGCGCGGCGTTTATTTTTAGCCGCCTGCGCATGATATAATATATTAAATTTCGACGTATACGCCGCGCGGGGCCGTTCCGCGTCACATTCGGCCCCTGAGTCCGGCGCGATGAAGTAAATAATTCGACCAAACCAAAAATAATTGGTAAGAAAGGGCGCTGATAATATGATAATAGTTAACATCCACGGTTTTGAAAGCAGCGGGGAGAACAGCAAATATAAATGGCTGAAGAATAATTATTCGTGTGAGATATATTCCCCGACCTTCGATTACAGGAACACTAATCCGCGCATCGTGCTTAAGACGCTGCGCGGCAGGATAACAGAAGCCGAACGCGCGGGTGAGGGCCCCGTCAGGATAATAGGCTCCAGCCTCGGCGGCTTCTTCGCCAATATCCTCAACATAATCTTTCCGCACGCGCGGACAGTGCTCCTTAATCCGTGCCTTTTCCCGTTCCTGTCCCTCGGATCTAAATACGACCTCCCGGTATGGATACGCAAGGAATACGCGTCGCTTGTAAGCGAATACGTCTATGAGCATCCCAACTACGACAACATGATGGTGCTGCTCTCCGAAGAGGACGAAGAGCTGAACCACGACGTTCTGACGCGCCCGATGTTTCCGAAGCACTTCAGAAACATTGAGACGGTCCGCGCGACGCACAGGATGGACATCGACGAGGAAATCGGTGAAAAGATCAAAAAGTTCTTCGGATAGGGTGCGCCTGACTGTAATGTGTTGCTTTTTTTTGAAAAAGTGATACACTTAACAGACAATTCTGGAGTTAATGCTGGAAGAGTGGGTTTTTCCCACTCTTCTTTTGTTAAGGGAGGCGTATGTGTGAACCAGGAGAAATACAACGAGATCCACCGCGCGATATGCGGGAGGGTCGAAGCTCTAGGCTACGAGTGCGCCGGTTTTGAGGCAGTTTCGGAAAACGGGATGAACGTCGTCCGCGTTTACCTCGAGATGCCGGGAGGCATCGACACGGGGGACTGCGAGATAGTTTCCCGCGACGTCGGCGAGTATTTGGATACGGTGGAGGAATACCTTCCTGACAGATATTTTCTTGAGATAAGTTCGCCAGGCGTCGAGCGTCCGCTGTTCGTCATAGAGGACTATCGCCGGTTCGCGGGGAACGAGGCTGAGATCTCGCTGAAAAAGGGCGGAAGGAAGGTACGCGGCGTCATAGCGGGCACGCCTTCGGATGCCGAGGTGACCGTCGGGACGAAAGACGGCGGCGTTACGGTCGCCCTCGCCGATATAAAGCGCGCGCACCTAGTATATGTCCCGGAGCGCGGGCAGAAGAAAACCTTCAAAAAAATTCCTAAGAAGAAAAAATAATTTTGCAAAGAGAAAGGGGTCTGACAGGAAAAATGCAGCTTGGCAAGGATTTTAAAAAGGTGCTCAAACAGATAGAAGAAGAAAAGGGGCTCTCTGAAGAGACTATCGTCTCGAGCCTCGAGGCGGCCATGGTGTCGGCCTACAAGAAATTCAAGGGCGGCAACCAGCACATTGAAGTGCATATAGATATAGAGAGCGGCGAGATATCGCTCTACGAAGTCTACGAGATAGTGAACGAGGTCGTGAACCACGACGCAGAGATGACGCCCGAGGAGGCGGAGCGCCGCGGCTACAAGGATCTCGAGGTCGGCGACGTGATACGCTCCGAGGTGCTGCCGGAGGATTTCGGGCGCATAGCTGCGCAGACGGCGCGTCAGGTGATAATCCAGAAGCTTAAGGACGCGGAGCGCCAGGTCGTGTACGAGCAGTTCTCCGACAAGATAGGGAACATCGTCACCGGCTCCGTCTTCAAGGCCGAGGGAGACCAGATACTCGTGCGCCTCAACGACAAGACCGAGGCTATAATGCCGAAGGAAGAGCGCATCGTCGGAGAGAAGTACAATCCAGGCGACCGCATGAAGTTCTATCTGCTCGACGTGCGCCAGACGACGCGCGGCCCGCGCATAATCGTCTCGCGCACTCATCCGGGGCTTCTGCGCAGGCTGCTCGAACTCGAGGTGCCGGAGATCAGGGACGGCATCGTTGAGATACGCAACATAGTACGCGAGGCCGGAACGCGCGCAAAAATAGCCGTCGCGAGCCTCGACGTGAACGTAGAGCCGCTCGGCGCGTGCGTAGGGAAGCAGGGCGGGCGTATCAAGTCCATCAGCAGCGAGCTGAACGGCGAAAGGATCGACATAATCGTCTACAACAGCGATCCGCTCAAATATATAGTCAACGCGCTCTCGCCTGCTAAGATAGTGCGCATCGAGCCGCTTCTCGACCAGGACCGCTCCGTCATCGCCTACGTGCATTCGGACCAGCTTTCGCTCGCGATAGGCAAGGCGGGACAGAACGTGCGCCTCGCGGCGCGCCTGACCGGGTGGAAGATAGACATCAAGGTGAAGGACGAGGAGAAGCTCCCGACGATGAAGGACCTCTTCATGGACTTCTCAGAGATGATATCCGAGGACGAAAAGGACAAGTAAGGGGCCGGACGCATGGCGAAGGCCGTTAAGCAGCCGGTGAAGAAACAGCGCCCGCGCACCTGCGTCGGATGCGGCGAGGAGTCGCCGAAGAGGACGCTGCTGCGTATCGTGAGGTCGCCCGAGGGTGAAGTGCGCTACGACCCGACCGGGAAGGCGAACGGGCGCGGCGCGTATCTTTGCGCAGACCCGTCGTGCGTTGCGGCGGCGAAAAAGAAAAAGTCGCTTTCGCGCGCGCTCAAGGCCGAGGTGCCGGAATCGCTTTACGACGAGCTCACGGCGCTCTGCGCGGAAAAGGGCGGCGAAGCGTGAGAGCCTGCGGCGGAGAAATTCTCGGGACTCTGGGCATGGCCCGCCGCGCCGGAGCGCTTCTGGTCGGACAGGACAAGGTTCTTGCTGCGCTGAAGTCCGGCGGAAGGTATGTTGTTTTCGTAACGTGCGACTGCGCCGCCAACGTAACGCGCCGTTTAGAGGCGGCGGCCGGGCGCGGACGCGCGGATATAATTTTGATAAAAGGGACGGACCGCGCCGGGCTGGGGGCAGCCCTCGGCTTGACTGCGGCTCAGACTGCGGCTCTGCCGGCGGAAAGCGGGTTCGTTAAAAAAATCCATACGATTTGCGACAGGAGTGATGCGAATGAGTAAGATAAGAGTTTATGACCTGGCTAAAAAGCTCGGAAAGAGCAACACAGAAATGGTCGAGCTGCTCACAGGCCTCGGCATCAGCATAAAGTCCCATATGAGCTCGATAGACGAAGGACTCGTCCCGATGGTGGAGGAGTCGCTCAACAAGGCGCAGGAAGAGGCTTCGCGCCAGGAGATAGAGGCCATATCGACATATCCGACGGTCGCCGTAAAGGACGGGGCTTCGGTCTCCGACGTTGCGGCGCTCGCGGGCGAAAAAGCCGGAAGCGCGGTAAAGGCTCTGATGATGGAGGGGCTTATGCTGCCCGCCACGACCCGCGCCGACGAGAAGATACTCCAGATACTCGGCAAGACGTTCAAGAAAAATTTCGTCTTCGCGTCGGAAGCCCCGGCCCAGGCCCCGACTAAGGAAGAGCCGGCGCCCGCCGGGGACGCGGTCGAAACTGTGGAGGCCGAGCCGGTCGAAGCGCCGGCCCAGCAGCCGCGCGAGGAAGCTCCGAAGCAGGTTTCCCATAAAAAACTCAAAGCCAAAGATAAAAAGAAAAAAGGCAGGCAGGACGGCGACGGCGAGCTGCAGCCGCGTCCTCCGATAATCACCGTCATGGGCCACGTCGACCACGGCAAGACGACGCTGCTCGACAACATCAGAAAGACCCACGTCACTGAAAAAGAGGCCGGCGGCATCACCCAGCACATCGGAGCCTCGCGCGTCGAATACAACGGCAACACTCTCGTGTTCCTCGACACTCCGGGACACGAGGCCTTCACTTCGATGCGCGCGCGCGGAGCGCAGGTGACGGACATCGCCGTCCTCGTCGTCGCTGCGGACGACGGCATAAAGCCTCAGACCGTCGAGGCCATCAACCACGCGAAGGCCGCCGGCGTCCCGATAGTCGTAGCGGTCAATAAGATAGACAAGCCCGAGGCGAAGCCTGAGCGCGTGCGCCAGCAGCTTTCCGACTACGGACTCGTCCCCGAGGAATGGGGCGGCGACACCATCATGGTGGACGTCGCGGCTAAGAAGGGGCTCCATGTGGACGACCTTCTCGAGATGCTGCTTCTCGTCGCCGAGATGCAGGAGCTCAAGGCGAACCCGAAAGCGCCTCCGTCGGGCACGGTCATCGAGGCGAACCTGGATAAAGGCAAGGGGCCGGTCGCTACAGTCATAGTGCAGGAAGGGACGCTTCACAGGGGCGACATCATACACACCGGTTCCGCGTGGGGCAAGATACGCGCGATGATCGACGACAAGGGACGCAACGTCAACGAGGCGGGGCCGAGCATGCCTGTAGAGGTGCTCGGGCTTGAGAGCGTCCCGCAGCCCGGCGAGAAATTCACGACGCTTTCGTCGGAGCGCGAGGCGCGCGAGCTCATATCCCAGAGCGAGTTTGAGCGGCGCGAGACCGACCAGAGCAAGGCGAAGCGCTTGACCCTCGAAGAGCTCTACGAGAAGATGCAGACGGAGGAGATACCGCAGCTACGCATAGTCCTCAAGACGGACGTGCAGGGCTCGCTCGAAGCCTTCCATTCGTCTCTGATGAAGATGAGCACGGACGCGGTGTCCATCAACATAGTCCACGAGGGCGTCGGCCGTATTTCGGAATCCGACGTTATGCTCGCCTCGGCTTCGAACGCGATAATCGTCGGCTTCAACGTGCGCCCCGACAGCAACGCGAAGAAGATAGCAGAAAACGAGGGCGTGCAGATACGTCTCTACCAGGTCATATACGACATGCTCGACGACGTGAAGGCCGCCATGGAAGGCATGCTCGCGCCGGAGCTCCGCGAACACACGCTCGGACAGGCCGAGATACGCGAGATATTCCGCGTCCCGAAGGTCGGCAACATCGCCGGCTGCCGCGTTACGGAGGGGCTTATCCGCAGGAGCGCGAAAGTGCGCCTGATACGCGACGGCGTCGTCTTCTGGAGCGGCGAGCTTTCGAGCCTCAAGCACTTCAAGGACGACGTGCGCGAGATAAAGGCAGGGAACGAATGCGGCCTCAGCTTCGAGAAATTCCAGGACTTCCGCGTAGGCGACGTGGTGGAAGCATACGAGATACTGAAAGAAAAGAAGTCGCTGGACTAACGCCGCGCGATGCAGTTCTGGATAGCCGCCGTGCGGCTTGACATGAGGCTGCCCTTCGCCGCGAGCCTCAAGGACAGGCGGCACGTCGTCCGTTCCATTACAGACGGCGTGCGCGGGCGCTTCTCCATATCGGCGGCCGACCTCGGCCCCTACGGGACGCACGGCGAGGCTTCGCTTGGCTTCGCCGCGGCCGGGTCCTCGCCGCACGAGCTGGAGGAACGCATGGGCAATCTCGAAAAATTTCTATATCAGAGGGAAGAGGACGGGGAGTTTGAAATAACCGGCTTTTCTCTGGAGGTGTTCAGCTATGGTGACATATCGGATAGACAGGCTTAACAAGGAATTTCTGCGCCTGATCTCCGGGATGCTTCAGACGCGCATAAAGAATCCTGACGCGGGCGAGGCTGTGCTCACGAACGTTTCCGTCGCGCGCGACCTGAGCCACGCGAAGGTTTTTTATACGCTCATAAATCAGGACGACAGGGAGAAGGTGCAGGCCGCGCTTGACGCCGCCGCGCCTGTGCTGCGCGCGATGCTCGGCAAGGAGATGCGGCTGCGCACGATTCCGGAGCTGCATTTCCGTTTCGACGACTCGGAGAACAAGGCGCGCAAGATGGACGAGCTGCTCGACATGGTCGCTGAGCGCGACGCGCGCATGAAGGCGGAGAACGCCGGAGAATGAAAAACGACGACGCTTTCAGCGAAGCCCTGGCAAAGCTGACGAAATACGGCGCATGGACGCTCGTCTGCCACGAGCGCCCGGACGGCGACACTCTGGGCAGCGCCTTCGCGCTCTATTCGCTCGCGAAGCGAAGCGGCAGGCGCGCGGCTATAGTGTCGAAGGACCCGCTGCCGCAGGTTTTCTCCTTTTTCCCATATTCGGACGAACTTGTCCGCGCAGAAAACGCGCCGCTCCCGCTCGCCGAGGGCGCGCTGCTCGTCGCGGTGGACATGAGCACGGCCGAGCGCTCGGTGGACAACTTCGGCGAGCTGCTCGGCGTGTGCGCAGATTCGCTCTGCATAGACCACCACGGCGACAATAAACTATTCTGCAAAACCAACCTCGTAGAGCCGTCGGCTTCCGCGACGGCGGAGATCGTCGTTCGTCTTATGGAAGCCTGCGGAAAGGGCATAACGCCTGAAGAGGCCGCGGCTCTCTACACGGCGCTCGTCACCGACAACGGAAATTTCCGTTTCAGCTCGACGACGGCGGAGAGCCACCGCTGCGCGGGAGTGCTCATCGAGGCCGGGGCTAAGCCGGCGGAGATAGACGACGCCGTGAGCCAGAATATGAGCCTAGCCTCCACGCGGCTGTGGGGACTCGCGCTCGGGCGGACGGAGCTGTTCGGCGGCGGCGAGTGCGCGCTGCTGCGGCTGAGCCGCGCGGAGCTGGATGAGTCAGGCGCCGGAAGCGCTGAGCTTGACGGCCTCGTTAATATGCCGCTGCGGATAAAGGGCGTGAGGCTCTCTCTGCTCGTGACGGAGCACGACGGATTCTGCAAGCTAAGCGTCCGCGCGAGGCCTCCGTACAGCGCGAGGGCTCTCGCGGCATCCTTCGGCGGCGGCGGACATCCCTGCGCGGCGGGCGCCAAAACGGCGTCTCCCCTTGAAGAAGCGCTCGACAATGTGAGAAAAGAGGCTCTTAAATGCCGCTCTCAGGAATCCTCCCTGTAAATAAGCCGGTCGGAATGCGCAGCACGGAGTGCGTGCAGAAGCTGCGGCGCGCGATCGGACGCGGGACCAAGACGGGCCACGGCGGCACGCTCGACTCGACGGCGTCCGGGCTTCTCATAGTGCTCGTAGGGCAGGCGACCAGGCTTTCTGATTTTATTATGTCGATGCCCAAGCGCTACGAGGCCGAGGTGACGTTCGGCACGCGCACCTCGACCGACGACGCGAGCGGCGAAGCCGTAGAGAGCGCGCCGTGGAAGCACGTTACTGATGAAATGATAGATTCCGCTCTATGCGGCTTCATGGGGTGGCGCATGCAGTCTCCGCCGTCCGTCTCGGCCGTCCACATAGACGGCGAGCGCGCGCACGTCCTCGCGCGCGAGGGGCGCGGCGTGCTGCCGGAGCCGAAGCCCGTCTGCTTTTCTAAAATCGCCCGCACGTCGGATATAAGCGAGGACGGACGCGTCTCTTTCTCGATACTGTGCCGCAAGGGGACATACGTGCGCAGCTTCGCGCGCGACCTCGGGACGCGCCTCGGCTCCGCCGCGCACCTGAGTTCTCTCGTCAGGAGCCGGAGCGGGCCGTTTTCCATAGACGCGGCGAAGGGGGCCGAAGAGCTTTTTGCGATGACGGGGGACGAGCTGGCGCGCGAGCTGACGCCTATACCGTCGCTCGAGGGGCCGTGCGCCTCGTACCTGGCGGACGGCCAGGCTTTCGCGGCGCTCTCATGCGGCAGGAGCGTGCGCCTCGGCGGTCTGACGCGCCTGTCGTTCGGGGCGGAGCCGAGGCCCGGCTCGCCAGTCGCGGTGAAGTCTGAGCGGATATTTTCTATCTGCCGCGCCGTGCAGAAAGACGGGGGCCTCGAGCTCTTGCCCGGCGTCAATATAATTTTATCTGGGGGCTTGGAATAATGATTTACGCGTTAGGAGCCTTCGACGGCTTCCATCTCGGACACGCGAGGCTGCTCCGCAAGGCGGCGGAGCGCGCCGCAGAAGCCGGTACGGACTGGGGCGTGATGACCTTCGACGGACATCCGCGCCAGCTTCTCGACAGGGACAACTTCCGCCTGCTCTTCTCGCAGAGGGAGAAGGATCTCATAGCCGCCTACCTGGGCGTGCCGCGCATGGAGAAGATCGCCTTCACGCACGACTTCGCCGCCTTTTCGCCAGAGAGCTTCGCGGACTACATAGACAAGAAATACGAGGTCGGAGGCCTCGTCATAGGCGAAAATTTCAGATTCGGCAGATGCCGCGCCGGCACGCCCAAAATACTCGCCGAAATATGCGCCGCGCGCGGCTGGACGCTCGACGTAGTGCCGCGCTACACCTTCGACGGAATGACCGTCAGCAGCACGGAGACGCGCCGCGCCGTCGCCCTCGGCGAAATGGCTCTCGCGGCGAAGATGCTCGGCTATCCGTTCATAATAAGCGGCGTCGTCGGCGAGGGGGACGGGCGCGGACGGAAGCTCGGCTTCCCGACCGCTAACATCGCCGTCTCGCGCGGCAAGATATACCCGCCCGAGGGAGTTTACAGCGCTCTCGTGCGCACTGGCGGCGCGTGGATGCCGTGCGCTCTCAACATCGGCAGCAATCCGACCTTCGCGGGCGAACGCGAGATACGCTGCGAGGCGCACGTCATAGGCGCCGACGAAAATTTCTACGGGCGCGAGCTTTTCATTTTCATTACGACGCCCGTGCGCGGCGAGGTGAAATTCGCCGAAAGCGACGGCCTCGTCGCCCAGATGAAAAAGGACGTCGAGACCTGCCGCGCCGACACGAAGGAATATATGCGCAGAAACGCTGAAACAATGGAGAAATTCGCCGCCGTTCTTTGACAGCGCGGTGACGCTATCGTATCATTATGGAGTTGCTGAAAAGCCGATGTTTATGAGGAGGAAGATTTCCCTTGCTTAGAATGCTGAGAAACCACACCAAAGTGATAATGATAATCGTCATACTGTTCTTCGTCGCCTCCTGCTTCGCGGGCTACGGCCTCTACGTGCGCGGCGGCGGAGACGGCGAAGGGATGAGGGATTACCCGGTCGCCGAGATAGACGGGCGCGAAGTGATGCGCTCCGCGCTGGAGCAGGGCGCCGCCCGCCTCTCCGAACAGTACGGACGCGAGATAACCTCCGGCGATATACCGATGATACGCCAGGCCGTCATAGACAACATGGCTGTGGACTCGGAGCTCGAAAAAGAGATAAAGGCGCGTAAGCTCAGCGCCGACAAGGGCGAGATAGACGACGCTTATACGCGCATGATGGACAGCTATCCGACGCGCGAAGAGTTCTTCGCCTACATGCAGCGCTCCGGCGTCACAGAGAAGCAGATAAAGGACGACATTGCGCGCCGCATACGTATGCAGAAGCTCATGGAATCCCTCGGCGAGAACATAACGGTGGAGGATTCCGAAGTCACAGCTTTCTACGACGCGACGAAGGACTTCCTCTACAAGCAGCCCGCCGGAGTCAAGGCCAACATAGCCACCTTCCGTAAAAAGGAATCCGCCGAGGCCGCGCAGAAGGCTATAGCCTCCGGCGCGAAATGGGACGAGCAGATAGAGAAGTACCGCGCCGACGTCGAGATGGCGACGCCTTACGATAATCCCGTGATACTCACCGACCAGATGCTGAAGAACGAGCTTGCGCCCATCAAGGACGCGCCGGTGAACAAAGTCACCCCGGTCGAGAAAGCAAACGACCCGTTCGTATTCATCGCCATCAACCGCGGACGCGAGACGGAGCGAGTGCTGCCGTTCAACGAGGTCAGCGCCGACGTGCGCGCGACGATACGCAATCAGAAAATGCAGGCCGAGCAGCAGAAGTTCTTCGAAGAGCTTCTCAGCCGAGCGAACGTGAAGATACTCGACCCGTCGATATTCCCGCAGGAGCCGGCGTCCGCCGACAAGACGCCCGCCGCGGAGCCCGCGTCGCCGGACAAGACCGGGGCCGCCTCCTCCGACGCGAAATAGCGCGGGACATACGAGACGAATAAACGCCGAAGGCCGGAGCGCATAGCTCCGGCCTTTTTGCGTGATCCGGCCTCGCGCGGCATATCTCTCCTCCGTCCGTGCGGGCTACCCGTCAAGGCGTATCATATCGTCCTTCTGCGGCAGTTCGTCCTCCTTGCCGTCGAGCGCCTCCTTTACGAACATCTCCATACTCTCCGTGATGAACTTATCTTTGTGGTAAATCAGAGAAAAAGTCCTGTCCCATTCGCCGCCCGGCCTGTATATCGCCCGCACGGCGCCGCTCGCGAGATGCGGCGCGAGCAGGCGTACCGACGCGACGCCGACGCAGCCCTCCTCGACGACGGCGCGCAGCGTGGCGTCGAAACAGGCGACCTCCCATTTGACTTTTATCTTACGTCCTCGCTCGCGCATGAAATTTTCGAAAATCTCTCGAGTGCCGCTGCCGCTCTCACGCAGTACGAAGCTCTCCGCGCCGAGCTCGGCGATATCCACGCTGGCGCGCGATGCGAACGGATGGCGCGCGGAGCAGAAAAGCGCTACGTAGTCGTCCCGGCAGTGAAACGACTGCACGTCGCGGCTGCGCACGCGCCCCTCGACGATCGCCACGTCGAGCTCAGACGCCAACAGCATCCGCTCTATCGTCCGCGTGTTGTTGACGTAGCTGTAAATCTCGGCCTCGGGCCTCGCAGCGCCGAAGCGCTTCACGAGCGCGGGCGTCAGGCACATCCCGACGGTGACCGAAGAGCCTATTCGCAGCCTGTCGCGCATCTTGTCCGGCGACATGTCGTACTCGAGCCGCTCGTATGCGGCTGCCACCTCCTTGGCGCGCGCCAGCAGCCTGCGCCCATCTTCCGTTATGTAGAGCCTCTTGGAAAGCCTCTCGAAAAGCCGCGTCGAGTAATATTCCTCAAGCTCGCGTATGATCTGGCTCACGGTCGGCTGCGCCAAATGGCACTCGCGCGCGGCCGCGCTGACCGAGCCCCCCTCGGCGACCCTGATGAAAACCTTGAGATGATGAAGAGTCATTCCGCGCCTCCAATGTATAGCATTTGCCTATGAACTCAATTATATTTTATTATGTTTAATAATTGAAGAAAACGCATATAATTATAATGTTAAAAATCCCACGAAGGATGTGATGACGTGAAAATTCTTGTAATCGGCGGAGTCGCTGCGGGAACCAAGACGGCGGCGAAGCTTAAACGCGAGGATAGGAACGCGGAGGTTACGATACTTGTAAAGGATAACGACATATCCTACGCTGGCTGCGGCCTGCCCTACTACGTCGGCGGCGTTATAGAAAACAAAGCGTCGCTCATCGTCAACACGCCCGCGAAATTCTCGGCGCTGACCGGGGCGAAGGTGCTCACCGGCAAGGAGGCAGTCGCTCTCGACCGCGCGGCGAAGACTGTGACGGCGGCGGACGTCGAGACCGGCGAGAAAAACGTCTATGAATACGACAAACTTGTGATCGCCGTCGGCGCGTCGCCGATATTCCCGAAACTTCCCGGGACTGAGCTCAAAAACGTCTTCGTGATGCGCAGGCCCGAGGACGCCATAGCGATGCGCGAGCTGCTCGACACCGGGACGGTCAAGCGCGCCGTCGTCTGCGGAGCCGGCTTCATCGGCCTCGAGGTGGCGGAGAACCTCGCGGCGAAGGGCGTCAAAGTGTCCGTCATAGACATGGCGGAGCAGATACTCCCGGGCTTCGACCCCGAAGTCGCGGGCTACGTCGAGCGCAAGCTCGCCGACAGCGGCATCGTCTGCTTCACGGGGACGAAGCTCGAAGGCATAGAGGGGACGGATACCGTCGAAAAGGTGCTTACGAGCCGCCGCGCTATGAAAGCCGACCTCGTCGTGCTCGCGCTCGGCATAAAGCCGAACACCGCCTTCCTCGCGGACAGCGGACTTGAGACCGCGAAGAACGGCACGCTCGTGGTGGACGGCGCGATGCGCACCAACGACCCCGACATCTACGCCGCCGGCGACTGCGTGACGGTCAGAAACAGGATAACCGGCGCTCCCGCCTGGTCGCCGATGGGCTCATCGGCTAACATGGAGGGGCGTGTTGCGGCTAAGAACCTTGCGGGCGGCGAAGAATCATACGTGGGCGTCCTCGGCACCGGCGTATGCAAGCTGCCTGGCATCAACGTAGGCCGCACCGGGCTCACGGAAGCAGCCGCGAAAGCCGCCGGCTACGACGCCGTCAGCGTCACGGCTGTCGTGGACGACAAGGCGCACTATTATCCCGGCGCGTCGAACTTCATCGTCAAGATGACAGCGGACAGAAAGAGCGGTAAACTGCTCGGAATGCAGACGCTCGGCCCCGGCGCGGTGGACAAGATGACCGACATAGCGGCGCTCGCCATATCGATGAACGCGACGCTCTCCGACCTTGAGAACCTCGACCTCGCCTACGCGCCGCCCTTCTCGACCGCGATACATCCATTCGTCAATATGATAAACATAATGGAGAACAAGCTCAGCGGCGCGCTCGACTCGTTCACGCCCGCGGAATTCGCGGCTGGCGCCGCCGAGGGCTATAAATTCATCGACACTTCGATACAGCCGTCGCTGCCGAGCCTGCCCTATCTCGACTACACGAAGGTTGACGAGAGCTTCGACAAGTACGCGAAGGACGAAAAGCTGCTATTCATATGCGCGAAGGGGAAGCGCGCGTATCTGACGCAGAACAAGCTCAAGGCATACGGCTTCACGAACACTAAGGTGCTCGAAGGCGGACACACCTTCAACGAAATAGAGACCGAAGAATAGAAAAGGGGAAGAACTGTGGAAAACGGACTCGTAACAGCCGCGGAGGAAAAAACTGTAAAGGCGCTCGGCTTTCTGCGCAACAAGGGGACGAACAACTTTTCGGCGCGAATCATAACGGTCAACGGTAAAGTGACGGCGGAGCAGATAGCCTGCCTCTCTGAAGCCGCGAAGCTCTTCGGCAACGGAGTAGTGACTCTCACGACGCGCCAGACCTTCGAATGCCAGGGCGTGCCCTTCGACAAGATAGAGGACTTCCGCGCCTACATAGCGAAAGCCGGCCTTGAGACCGGCGGCACCGGCTCGAAGGTGCGCCCCGTAGTATCGTGCAAGGGTACGACCTGCCAGTACGGCCTCATCGACACATTCGCCGTCTCGCAGGAGATACACGAGCGTTTCTACGAAGGCTACCGCCAGGTGCGCCTGCCGCATAAGTTCAAGATAGCCGTCGGCGGATGCCCGAACAACTGCGTCAAGCCCGACCTCAACGACCTCGGCGTAATAGGCCAGTGCGTTCCGGAATTCGACGAAGACTCCTGCAACGGCTGCAAAAAGTGTTCAGTCGAGGCGTCGTGCCCAATCGGAGCGGCGAAGCTCAAAGACGGAATGCTTGAGATAGACTGGGACAAATGCAACAACTGCGGCCACTGCGTCGGAAAATGCCATTTCGACGCAGTGACGGAGAAGACGCGCGGATACAAGATATACATCGGCGGACGCTGGGGCAAGTCCACGATGACGGGCCGTCCGCTCTCGAAGATATTCTCCGAGAAGGAAGAGGTCATGCTGACGATAGAAAAGGCTCTGCTCCTCTTCCGCGAGCAGGGAAAGACCGGCGAGCGCTTCTCGCAGACGATAGAGCGCCTCGGCTTCGACTACATCGAGAAGGAGCTGCTCGAGGGCGACATAATGTCGCGCAAACAGGAGATACTCGACGCGGAGCTGCACCTCACCGGCGGCGCGACCTGCTAGATAAAAAATCAAAAAACAGAACGAAGCGGAAGGGCGGCGCTCTTCCGCTTTTTTGCGTTCGCCCTCCGTCGGAGAGAAACAGCCGGTCCCACCGTCATTTCGTGCTTTGACGTAAAGTTATAGTTCGCGTTAGCGGACGTTTTGAATTTTCATCAACGCTTTGCTAACGCCCGATGAGACGGGGCGGGCTCCGCCGGGCGCGTTTCTCGGCGGACGCGGAATCACGCGGCTTTCGGCATGTGAGGCGGAAGTGGTGTAAGCCGCAGCCACCCGCGCTAAACGCACGTCAAACGGGGCTGGCGTCCCCCTTATGGTATAACATAGTAATTTTCTATGTTTTATATCAAAACCTATTATTTTTCATAATGAATATGCTCCTGTATAATCGCGGCATAAACGAAAAAACTTGGGGGAATACGGCGATGGACATTCATAACGCTCTTATGGAACGGACGGCGGGGAACAAATATTTCTGGTTCGCGGCGGCGGCGCTGCTCTCGGTGATAACGCCCAATCCGGCTGTCGGCCTGGCGCTCGGCCTCGCGATCGCGCTCACCGCAGGCAATCCGGCGCAGAAGGATACGTCCGCGGCGTCGAAGAAGCTTCTTCAGCTCTCCGTCATAATGCTAGGCTTCGGTATGCGTTTCGACGCGGTGCTCAAGGTCGGCTTCGCTTCGTTATGGGTGACGCTGATTTCAATTTCCGCCACTCTCGCGATAGGTTCGCTGCTCGGCAAAGCCTTCGGTATAGAGCGCAAGCTCGCCGTGCTCTTAAGCTCCGGCACCGCGATATGCGGCGGCTCCGCGATAGCTGCGATGGCTCCCGCTATCTCCGCGTCGAGCGTTGAGACGGGCGTCGCGATGGCTGTCGTCTTTCTGCTCAACGGCATAGCGCTCTTCGTATTTCCTCCGCTCGGCCACGCGCTCGGCCTTACGCAGGAGCAGTTCGGCTTCTGGGCGGCGCTCGCGATACACGATACCAGCAGCGTCGTCGGCGCGGCCTCCATATACGGCGCGGCGGCTCTGGCAATAGGCGCGACCGTTAAGCTCACGCGCGCCCTGTGGATTCTCCCCGTATCTTATCTAGGCGCGCGTCTCGCCGGCTCCGACGCGAAGGCCAAGTTCCAGTGGTTCCTGCTTGGCTTTCTGCTCGCGGCGCTCGTCCGCTCGCTCGCGCCGGGATTCTCGCAGCTCTGGGACGCCGGCGCTCTCGCCGGAAAGCACATGATGACCGGCACGCTCTTCCTCGTCGGAGGCGGGCTCGGGCGCGCCGAGCTGAAAAAGATAGGAGCGAAGCCGCTCGTCATGGCCGTCGCCCTCTGGCTCGCCGTCTCCGCGCTCAGTCTCACGGCTGTAAAGCTCGGCTTCATGCCTTCGCTCGCGCTCTGACGCCCATTCCCGCAGATTTTGCATAAATACCGCCGTGCCGCCGCTTTTTCACGAAAGCATACAGGCGCGGCGTTTTTTCATACCGGCGAGCGGGTCGGCAAGAGTGCGGACCGATGCTGCGCCTTATACGCGGCGAAAGCTATCGTCTGCGTTTTTTGCCCTTTTCCACGCGCTGATATAATGAAACAATAAGAACGTAAAAAGCCGGAAGCGGTGGAATCGCTATGGAGCTTAAAGCTATGCGGATTTTTCTTGCGGCTGCGGAGGAAGGCAGCATAACTAAGGCGGCTGAATCGTTGAATCTGCCGCAGTCTACTCTGAGCCGCCAGCTCGCGCGGCTCGAGGAGGAGCTCGGGGCGAAGCTGTTCACGCGCGGGCCGCAGGGGATAGAGCTGACGAGGGAGGGGCTTATGCTCCGGCGGCGTTCCTCCGAAGTCATGGAACTCGTGGAGAGGACGAGGAGCGAGCTCCGCCTCTGCGGCAGGGATAGGCCGCTCACTGGCGATATTTCGATAGGCGCGGGCGAGCTCGCCGCGACGGACGCTCTTGCGGAATATATCGAGGTTTTTTCAAAGCGCCATCCGCACGTTTCGTTCTATCTGTACACGGGCAGCGCGACAGAGGGCTGACCGACGTCGGGCTCATGCTTGAGCCGGTAAACGTCGAGCGGCACGATTTCGTCAGGCTCGGCGTGCGGGAACGCTGGGTAGCCCTGGTGCCGCCGGGTTCGCCGCTCGCGCGCCTCGACGCCGTGTCTCCTGCGGAGCTGTCTAAGCATCCAGTCATCATGGTCAGGCGTCCGCACGTGAAGAGCGTGCTCGAAAACTGGTTCGGCGGCTATTACAAGAATTTGCGCGTCTCATTCACGAGCAACCTGAGCACTAACGCCGCGCACATGGTGCGGCGCGGTCTCGGCTGCGCGCTCGTGATCGAGGGCTCGGTCATGTTCTGGGACAGGTCGTTCGTCCGGGCCGTGCCGCTCTCGCCGGAGCTGCTTTCGACGAGCGTGCTCGCCTGGAAGCGCGGCCAGCCGATGAGCCCCGCCGTCGAGAAGTTCGTCGATGGCGCGCGAATCCATTTCAAGCATGACGCGGCGATGAAATAGGAGTATTAGACATCGCAATCCGCTGAATCTAAAATCTGATCACTGACCGATAAAGGCGCGCCGCGCATGAAAATCGCTGCGCGCCACGAATTTCAGCCGCTTTCGCGCGGCGAAAGGATGTTGTGCTGGATGAAGAAGATTTTCATGCTGCTGTTGTTGGTATTGTCACTATGCGCCGTTTCATTGTGCGGCGGTTCGGCGCGCGCTTCGGGCGAGGGGCGCGTGCTTGTAGCCTATTTCTCGCTGTGGGGTAATTCTGGGTATCCAGAGGGCGCGGACGCGACGTCCTCCGCGAGCCTGCTTGAAACGGGCGGCACACGCATTGGGACGACCGAGTACGCCGCGCGGGTGGTGGGCGGGCTGACGGGCGGCGAGCTTTACGCTATACGCACGACTGACAAATATCCGGCGGATTTCGACGCGGTAATAGAGGCGAATCACGACGAGATAGACAGGGGCTATCTGTCGCCGCTCTCAGGCGCTCTGCCCGATATGTCGGAGTACGACGCCGTGTTCATAGGCTATCCCGTCTGGGCGAACACAGCGCCGCGCGCCGTAGTGTCTTTCATTAAGGAGTGCGGCGGCCTCGCGGGAAAAACCGTCGTACCCTTCTGCACTCACGACGGCTACGGAAGCGGGCGCAGCTACGCCGAAATTTTCTCCGCCGCGCCAGATGCCGGGCGGCATGAAGGAATAGACATAGATGCGCGCGGCGTGCCGGACGCGCGCGGGCGCATAATCGAGTGGCTGCGCTCGATAGGCATGGCGCGCAAGGCCGAGGCGGCGGAGACGCGGAAAATTACAATTACGGCGGCGGGGCGCAGCCTCTACGGCGTGCTCTTCGACACTCCGCTCGCGCGCGAGATCGCCGCGCGTATGCCGCTGACCGTCTCGATGGTCGGCTACGGCGGGCGCGAGTATTACGGCGGTTTGGATTTCACGCCGCAGACCGAGGCCGAGGGCCGCCTGCGCTTCGACGACGGAGACATAACCTACAGCCCGACGAACAACACTCTCGCTATTTTCTACGCGCAGACGGACCGCCCGAACCTCACGATGGAGGTCATACCGATAGGGCGCGTCACCTCCGACCTGAAAATCTTCGACACGCTCGGCGGACGCGAGGATTTCACATTCGCGGCTGCCGAGTAGAGGCGGAGGCTCACTGCATGAAGTTTTCAAGATATTGCGGGATTTTTCTCTGCGCGGCGCTCGCGGCCCTGCTGGCGGGCGCGGCCCGATGCGATGCGCCGGGAGACGAAGCGCGCGGGGAACGGATACTCGTGGCCTACTTCACATGGGCGGAGAACGCGCGCCCGAGCGGCGCGGCGGAGGTGGACGCGGTGACCTCCGCGAGCCTCGCGCCTCCGGGCAATGCGGGGCTGATCGCCTCGTGGATAGCGGAGGAGACCGGAGGCACGCTCTTCCCGATAATCGCAGAGGAACCGTATCCCTCCGATTTCGACGAATGTCTTGCGCGCGTGCGCGAGGAAAAGCAGAGCGGCGCGCGCCCCGCGATAAAAGACTTAGGCATAGACGCGGGCGAGTACGGCGTGATTTTCCTCGGCTATCCGAACTGGGGCTGCACCGCGCCGATGCCGGTTTTTACTTTCATCGAGAAGTACGGCATGAGCGGCAAGACGATAATCCCATTCTGCACCTACGGCACCGGCGGGGCGGCGGAGAGCATCCGCGAGCTGCGCGCCGCGCTTCCGGCCTCGGCTGAGATGAAGGGGCACGTAGGCGTCTATCGCGACGACGTCGCGGGCGCTAGGGGAAAGATAACGGAATGGCTGAAACAGCTAGGCTATTAGACGTTTTGCGCGGAAGAAAGAGAAGGAGAAGCGAAATGACAGACGAAACGAAAGAGCGGGCCGGGGCGGTGAGCCGCAGGGATTTTCTGAAAACGATGGCGCTCGCCGGGGCGGCCGCGAGCGTCGGCGGATTCGCGGCGGGCGAGGCGAAAGCGGCGGAAAGGGCGAAAAGCGCGGCGCGCGGCGAATTGCCGAAGAGGACGCTCGGAAGCGGGAAGGCGGCGATGACCGTCTCGGCGCTCGGCTTCGGCTTGATGGGCATGACCTACAACCGCAGCGCGCACCCGGACAAGGCGCAGTGCATAAGGCTGCTTCACGAGGCCGTCGACCGCGGAGTGACGCTCTTCGACACTGCGATAATATACGGCCCGCTCACGAACGAACTGCTTGCTGGCGAGGCGCTGTTGCAGTTTAGGGACAGGATAAGCGTGACAACTAAGTTCGGACACGAGGCGATAGACGGCAAGGCGACCGGACGGCAGAACAGCCGTCCCGAGACGATACGCCGTTACTGCGAGGATTCTCTGAAGCGTCTGCGGCTCGACGCGCTGCCGCTCTTCTATCAGCACCGCGCCGACCCGGAAGTGCCGGCCGAGGAGGCCGCCGGCAATGTGGCGGAGCTCATAAAGGAGGGCAAGGTGCTGCGCTGGGGGATGTGCGGGGTGAGCGCCGAAACGATACGCAGGGCCCACGCCGTCTGTCCTCTGACTGCGGTACAGAGCGAATATCACCTGATGTTCCGCGACGTCGAGACAAACGGAGTGCTCGATGTCTGCCGCGAGCTCGGGATAGGCTTCGTACCGTACAGCCCGATGAACTGCGGCTTCCTCGGCGGCGGCATCAACGAGTACACCGTGTTCGGCCCTGGCAATGACAACCGCCAGACGCTGCCGCGCTTCACTCACGATGCGATACGTGCGAACACGAGAATAGCCGCCGCGCTCCAGAGCTTCGGGCGCATGCGCGGAATGACCGCGTCGCAGGCCGCTCTCGGCTGGCTGCTGCACAAAGCGCCGTGGCTAGTCCCCATCCCCGGCACGACTAAGCCGTCTCACCTCGAAGAAAACCTCCGCACGCTAGACTTCGCCTGTTCCGGCGCTGAATGGAAGGAATTGGAGGACGCCGTAGCCGCGATTCCCGTGACGGGAGACCGATACAACGCCGAACAGCAGCGTCAGGTCGGGCGCTGAAGGGCGCAACAATACAAAAAACGCAAAAACGCCGCGCCGCACGGCCTACCCGCAGCAGCGCGGCGTTTTCAGCGCCATGCGCAGAGTACGAAAAAAACGGAGCCTCGTGCGAGCGCTCCGCCGTTTCCTTTTATAATGGTTGTGTGTGAAGCCTAGGCCTGGAGGGCTTTGACTTTAGCCGTGATGCTCGCTTTGCGGCGAGCGGCTGTGTTACGGTGGACGACGCCCTTTACTACCGCCTTGTCCAGTACGCTCTGAGCCTCGTTCAGCCTCTTCGTCGCAAGTTCAAGATCCTTGCTTTCCACCGCTTCGAGGAGTTTCTTCACCGCGTTCTTGCAGCGGGTCTTCCAGAAACGGTTGTAGATGCGGTTTCTCTCAGTGACCAGGACTCGTTTTTTAGCTGATTTCTTGTTTGGCAATGCCGTCACCTCCTTCACAAAGACAAGGGGAATCTTACCATAAAATATGGCCCGTGCGCAATACTTTAAAAATTTTCCGCGGAAATTTTGTCGCTTTCCTTGCCCTAACGCCGCCTCTATGCTATATTTAACAGGTTGTTTGGGGAATAACCGTACAATGATAATTCTGTATAGAATTTGAACCTTTTAGAATGAAGCAATTACGCAGGAGGTGTTGTCTGTGAAAAGGACGTTTCAGCCGCACAATCTGAGAAGGAAGCGCGCTATGGGCTTCCTGGAGCGCTCCGCGACGCCGAGCGGCCGCCGTATTCTTAGGAACCGCCGCCGTAAGGGCAGGGCGCGCCTCGCCGTCTAGTTCTGGTGGATTTTGGGTTTTCATCTGCCGCGCGTCTTAAGAAAGGCTGGCAGTTTGATTTTGTTTTCCGCACCGGACGTCGCGATTCAGGCGCGCTGGTGCGGTTGTTGTATGTAACGAACGCCGAGGGGCCGGCGCTCGCCGGCGTCGCTGTAGGCAAGAAGATAGCCTGCGGCGCGCAGCGGGTGCGCGGAAGGCGTGTGCTGCGCGAAGCCGTCCGCCGTCTGTTGCCTTGGACGAGGGACGGCGTGTGGATAGTCGCGTCGCTGCGCGCGTCGGGGCTTGAAGCGAACGCGCGCGACGTTTACAGCGACCTCGCGGCGTGCATGAAGAGGCGCGGGCTTCTTGCGAAGGACTGGCCCGGCGCCGATTGGAGCGTAGATTCAAGACGCGGCTGATCGGGCGTGCGGCAGGCTGGCTCCTTATCTTCGCCGTCCGCGTCTATCAGACGGTTCTGTCCCCCATGCTCGGGGGCGGAAAGTGCCGCTTTTATCCGAGCTGTTCGGAATACGCGGCTGAGGCTTTGAACAGGTACGGCCCCGCGATAGGGCTGTGCCTCGCGGCGTCGCGGCTGCTGAAATGCGGCCCGTGGCACGAGGGGGGCTACGACCCCGTGCCGGAACGCCGCGACATTGAGGCGCGGAAATGGCTGGGAAAGCTCCTGAGGCAGAAGGAGCGGACTTCGAAAGGTTAGGTGGAAATTTTGGGTGGTATTTGGAATGGGGCAGGCCAGCTCCTTCTTTCTTTCCTTGAGTTCCTGTACGGCATCACAAATTCATACGGATTGGCGATAATCATCCTCACCCTCATCGTCAGGGTGGCGCTCTATCCTCTGAACCAGAAGCAGATGGTCAGTATGCAGCACATGCAGAAGATACAGCCGATGCTCAAGGTTATCCAGGAGAAATACGGTCACGACCGTGAGAAACTGAATCAGGAGACGATGCGCCTCTACAAGGAATATAAGGTGAACCCCGCCGCGGGGTGTCTGCCGATTCTCGTTCAGCTCCCTATACTGATACTTCTTTTCAAGGTTCTTAACTCTTACGATTTTTCAGGTACTTCGTTCTGCGGCGTCCTGCTCGGATCGTCCGCGACGGCGGGGCTCGGCCAGGCCGTCGGCGTCGCTCCCGGCCCGGACGGGATATACAGCCTGTTCGCCGTTCTCTCCGGTATTTTCAGTAATCCGGCCGGGCTCGCCAACGCCGGGCTCTATCTCGGCAACCTCGCGCTGCTTATAGCGATTTCATTCCTCACGTGGGCGCAGCAGAAGCTTTCCGGCGCCGGCAACAACCCGCAGATGGCTATGATGAACACGATCATGCCTATATTCATGGCGTTCATCTGCCTTTCGATGCCTGGCGGCGTAATGCTCTACTGGGGGCTTTCATCTCTGATAGGCATAGCGCAGCAGTATTTCGTCATGAAGAAGACGAAGGCGGAGATGGCTATAAAGCCGACGCTCCATAAGAACAAGCCGGTGAGCGCGCAGCGCGTCGGCGACGATGACGACGACGAGGAATAGTCTATGAAAAATACTTCCGATACAGAACTTATGCCGATGCCGGAGATAGAGAGCCGCGTGCTCGAATGCTCCTCTGTGGAAGAGGCGAAGGCCAAGGGAGCGGAAATCTGGGGAATTAAGCCGGACGACGTTGACGCGACCGTGCTTTCCGAGGATAAGAAGCTTTTCGGGCTTCTCGGCTCTACTTATAAGGTCGAGGTCGCGCCGTTCGCCCCGGTCTCTTATATAAAGTCGTGCCATTTCGTCAACGAGGTGCTCGATAAAATGGATCTCGACCTCATTCCAGAGCTCACCGACGACGGCATCATCAATCTGGTCGGCGAGGATGCCGGGGTCGTGATAGGACGCTACGGCGAGACTCTGAAGGCGCTTGAATATATAACCAACCTCGTCTGCCACGACGATATGTCTACGCGCCGCGTGCGCTTCGACTGCGGCGGCTACCGCGCGCGCCGGGAGCAGACTCTGCGCCGCCTCGCCGAGTCGATAGCGCGGGAGGCTAAGCGTAAGGGCTCGCCCGTGAGCCTCGAGCCGATGTCGAGCTGGGAGCGCCGCATAATCCACATAGCTCTGCGCGACGACAGGGACGTCGAGACGCGTTCGGTCGGCGAGGAGCCGCTGCGCCGCGTGCTCGTCTGCCCCGTCGGAGGCGCGCAGAAGCGCGAGAGGGGACGCAGGCCTCAGCGCCGCAGGTACAGCTAGCCGGGGGACGTGATGCGCCCGGTACTCTTTGAGATTTTCGGAGCGGAGATCCGCAGCTATTATCTGCTGTGGGCCTCCGCCCTTTTTTTGCTCGTCGTGTGGACGCGCCGCCGCGCGTCGCGCGTCTACGGCATGGACGACCGCGCCGTCTCGTCCGTCCTCGTATGGGTCTACTGCGCCGGTATCCTCGGCTCGTTCATCCCGGGGATAATAGAGCGTATTCCGCTCTATCTGGACGGGCGCATAGAGTTTTCCGAAATCTTCCGCGGGCTGTACTCCGCCGGGGGACTGCTGTGCGGCGGTCTATTCGGCCTCTGGCGGCTGCGCCGGCTCGGCGCGAGCGCCGACGCGTTCGCCGACGCGGCGTCGGTCCCGCTCGCCGCGATGCTCGCGCTCGGCAGAGTCGGCTGTCTGCTCGAGGGCTGCTGCTCCGGCGCTGGCGGCTTTTACTCCGAGCCTCCGGCGCTGTGGCTGCACTTTCCGTCGGACGCGCCGAATTTCTGGCGTTTTCCCTCGCAGCCGGCGGAATCCGCGGCCTCCCTCTGCATAGCGGTTTTTCTCTGTCTTCTAAGCGCGGCGCTGCCCGAGGATGCTCGCAGGCGTGGCGGCGTGCTGTTTCCGTTCATGCTGATTCTATACGGCCTTTACAGGCTGTTGTCCGACCCGCGCCGGCAGCTATACGCAGACGGGCTGATGAACGTCAACGCCTTCGTCTGGGCCGCCGGGATCATAGCCGGCGCGGCGTGGCTGTGCCGCACCGTCAAGCGGCGTCTCGCGGAGCGCCGCTGAAAATTCGCCGCCGATTCTCGTCAAACTTTATTGACTTTCGTTGACCTTATGCTATTATATCCACTATGCAGGGCAGTACATATTGTTGAAGCGAGAAGTATTACGGAGGTGTTCCAGTTTGGAAAAATTTAAAAAGTTCGGTACGGCCGCTCTCGCGGCGCTTATCTTGTTCGCCGGCGGCACGGCCGGCTCATATATAGCGACGAGATATACGCTCGGAGAGTCCGGCGTCGTGAAGCAGACGAATCCGGCGGGCGAGGCCGTAGCCTCTCTGCCGGGGACTGAGGACGTGAAGAATCCTCTCGTCGCTATAGTCAAAAGAAGCTCGCCAGCGGTCGTCAACATCGACGTGGAGAGCATGGTTACGCAGCAGCCGGTGATGAACCCGTTCCAGGGCAATCCGTTCTTCGACGAGTTCTTCGGCGAAGAGTTCTTCGGCCCGCAGCAGCCCAGGAAGGTTCCGCGCCGCGGCAAGGGCTCTGGGTTCATAGTGAGCAGGGACGGCTATATACTGACCAACAACCATGTCGTCGAGGATGCGGAAAAAATACGCGTCACTATGCTCGACGGGCGTACCTTCGACGCGAAGAAGGTTGGCCAGGACCCGACGTTCGACCTAGCAGTCATACAGATTGAAGCTAAAGACCTTCCCTTCCTTCCGCTCGGAGACTCCGACGCGACCGAAGTCGGCGAGCAGGTAGTGGCCATAGGCAACCCCTACGGCTTCGGCAGCACTGTAACGGCCGGCATAGTCTCCGCCAAGAACAGGACGCTGCAGGCCCCTGGGGTCAACTTCCAGGGATTCCTTCAGACCGACGCTGCGATCAACCCAGGCAACAGCGGCGGGCCGCTCATCGACATGAACGGCAGCGTCATCGGCATGAACACGGCTATAATCCCCTACGCGCAGGGCATCGGCTTCGCCATACCTATCAACATGGCGAAACAGGTCATGGACGACCTCATCAAGCACGGCGAAGTGCGCCGCGGCTGGCTCGGCGCGACGGTGCAGCCTCTGACGGCTCCGCTTGTCGAAGCCTATAAGATACCGGTCAAGGAAGGCTCTATAATAGCCGACATACAGCCCGGCTCGCCGGCGGAGAAGTTCGGCCTCAAGCGCGGCGACGTTATAGTCAAGATAGGCGACAAGGACGTCAAGAGCAGCGAGGACGTCGTCTACGCGGTGCGCAACAAGCTTGCGGGCGACAAGGTGAACTTCGAGATATACCGTGACGGCAAGAAGATGAACGTTGAGATAACGCTCGGCGACGTGAGCGGCGCGAAGACCATCGAGAACGGCAGACAGCGCGGCGGAAAAGGCGGCGGCCAGCAGGCTCCGGCGGAATCAAAGCGCATGGGCATAACGGTAGTCCCCAACAGCCCGGAGTTCAGCGAGGAGCATAACCTTTCCGAGAGCGGCGGCGTGGTCGTCGTCTCGGTAGAGCGCGGTTCGCGCGGACAGCGCACCGGGCTTCGCGCCGGCGACGTGATCCTTGAGATAAACCGCCAGAAGATAAACTCCATAGCGGACTGGGAGCGCATGATGAACGAAAAGACGAAGAACTTCGGCTTCCTCGTCTCACGCGGCGGACAGACGCTATTCATCTCTCTCGGCGAAGAGTAGAGAAAGCTCAAGAAACCATAAGGCTGCACAGAAAGGAGTCCGGACGTAAGCCCGGGCTCCTTTATCATATGCGCGGACAACGGACTCGATAGGCAACGGGTTAAGGTATGAATGAAGGGGAGCATTCGGCGGCGAAGCTCCGTGAATGTTTTATTATCTTTACCGGCGGCTATCAACAAAAGTCAATGCAATGTTATAATGAAAAACGGATACGGCTCGGAGCCGTGCGGAAGGAGGAGCATATATATGAACGACGAAAACGCAGTCCTCGAGGGACGGGAAAAGATCGAAGCACTCGAGGCGAAGATCGCAGAGCTTGAAGAAAAGCTTGCGGCGCGTCACGAAGAAGCGCGCGGGGAGAAGCTACATGCGCTTGAGGCGAACGCCAAGGCGCAGGCGAAGCATCTTTACGAGGAGCTGGAACCTTTCCTTGAAAAGTATAAGGGCGAAGGCCGCGAGCTGGAAGAGCTCATATGCGACAAGATACGCAAGCATCCCGGCGCGTCGCTCGCTCTCGCCTTCGGCGCCGGCCTTGCCGCGGCCGTGCTGCTCGACAGGAAGCGCTGAACGCCGGGATTCTCGCAGTGAACAGGTTCGCCGCCGCAGTACTCAGCTTTTTCGAGCTGCTTGAAGCCGAAGGGCGCGAATTCCGCAGCCAGGCAGAAGCCGCCGTTCGGCGCGCGCTTCTTCTGTTCTTCGGCGGGCTGATGCTGTTCGCCGCCGTACTGGCAGCCGGCTTCGCCTTTTTCGCATTCGCGGCGCCGCTGATAGGGCGGCCAGCGGCCGCGTTGACCGCAGCCGCGGCGTTCTGCGCCGGAGGGCTGACGCTGCTGCGCCGGGCCGCGCGTACAGGCGCGGAAAACAGGACGCATGGGGAGGACGGTACAGATGGCGGGCTGTAAATCTCTGGCCGAAGCGAAGCGCGACTTCGCCGCCGCGACTGACAGGCTGCGCCCGTCAGTGATAATGCAAGATCACCCCGGGAAAAGCGTAGCCCTGTCGGCGCTTGCAGGAGCCGCAGCCGGACTTTCCGGCAGACGCGCGCTGGGGCTGGTTTTCCCGTTACTGGACTTCGCCGGGCTTGCTCTAAGGCTTCTTGCAAAAAAATAAAGGATTCGGAAACATCAAAAAAAGCCGCCGCTTTCATCATAAGCGGCGGCTTGATTTTGATGCTTATTTGCCGGCCGGCTCTTGCTTCTCAGCCGCCGGCTTCATTTACGCGAGTATCATGTAGGCGATGACGACTCCGACCATCGAGGCCAAGCCTATGACGAGCGTGCCTATCGTCTGAGTTCTGTATCCGTCCTCCACCTTCATCTCGCCGAAGTTCGTAACGACCCAGAAGTAGGAGTCGTTCGCGTGCGAGACTGTCATTGCGCCGGCGCCTATCGCTATTACGCAAAGCGCTGAAAGCGTCGGTGTGGCGAGGCCGAGAGCTGGAAGCACAGGGGCGAGCATACCGGCTGTAGTAGTGATAGCGACCGTGGATGAGCCCTGAGCCGTCTTGAGGATGGCGGCGAGGATGAACGGGAAGAATATGCCGACCGTCTCAAGCACGTTCGAGTGCTGCATTATGAACGGAACCATATCGGAAACGCTGATGACCTTTCCGAGGACGCCTCCGGCAGCCGTTACGAAAAGTATCGGGCCGACCACCATAAGCGTCTCGTTAGTCATATTGTAGAATTCGGAAGTCTTACCGGCCTGTACGAGCAGTATCACGCCGAGCACGACGGCGACGGCGAGGGCTATTATCGGCGTACCGAGGAACGTGATGAACGGAATGTCAATCTTAGCCATGGCGCAGGCGGAGGCTACTCCCATCAGAATGATCGGGACGATGATAGGGGCGAACGAAGCGACTGCGCCCGGAAGCTGCCCGTATTCCTTAAGCAGCTCTTCGTAAGTCTTCACCGGTTCGCTGCCTGACTCTTCAGCGAGTTCGTCCTTCGACTTGACCTTTTTCCCAATGTATTTGGCGAATATATAGCCCGCAATAAGCGGAGGAATCGACAGAACTACGCCGAGCACGATGACGAGGAGCAGCTCGTCTCCCACGCCGAGAAGGTTCGCCGCGGCTATCGGGCCAGGCGTCGGCGGTATGAAGCAGTGGGAGATATAAAGACCCATCGAAAGGGCTACCGTCATAGTTACGCTTGAAACGCCGGTGCGCTTGACGAGAGCCTTTCTTATCGGGTTCAGTATGACGAATCCGCTGTCGCAGAAGACCGGGATTGAAACTATCCAGCCCATGATTAGGATCGCTAGGTCCGGGTTCTTCTTGCCGACGAGCTTGACGACGACGTCCGCCATCTTGAGCGCGGCCCCGGTCTTTTCAAGCAGCGACCCGGTGAGGGCTCCGAGTATGATGACGATGCCTATGCTCGTAAACGTACCCGAGAACCCTGTCCCGATAGTCCCCGGAATGTCCTTCAGCGGTATTCCTGCGACCAGCGCGAAGAACAGAGAGACCGTCATAATGGAAAGGAACGGATGGATCTTGAACTTTGAAATTGCGACGATCATCGCGATGACTGCCACTACAAACATAATAATAAGCGGTATGCCTGTCATCTTTGAACGACCCCCTATAAAAAAATATTAGTGCCATTGCCGCAGCACGCCGGCTATTGTATCCCCTCGCGAAAAAGTTTACAATGTTATATATAACAACTATTATGTCTCGTGTTGGTATAAAAAACAGTCAAAATATCTAAATTATAGTATATTGCCTAAATCTCTGTAAAAATGCACTGCGTTATAGTAGAGCGAGCTGTATTTGATAGAGCGTGGATCGTAGCCGGTACGCTCCGCAAGCTTCTTCAGCCTGTACTGCAGCGTGTTTTTGTGTATGAGAAGGCGTCCGGCGGCCTTCGTCACAGAGCCCTCGCAGTCATAGTAGGCCTCGAGCATGGCCGCGTATTCGGCGATCTCATCAGGCGAGCAGCCTCTGAAAATGCGGCGTATAAATTCAAGCTTCGTCATGTCGGAGAGTTCGCTTTCGAAAATTTCCATATTAAGGCTCTCGTATAGCCGCGGCTGGCGGCTCGGCGAACGCAGGCAGGCGCCGAGCGCTTTTTCCGCACACGAGAACGCGGCGGGCATCTGGCGCCAGTCGCCGGCCGGAGCGTCTATCCCTACGGCGAGCGTAACCTCCTCCGCCTTCTCAGCGCCGGCCTTGAGACGCACGGCGACGGACAGCATTTTTTCGTCGGAAGCCGACGGCAGGAGGCAGACTAGATGGTTCTCCGAACGGAACACGAGGCTTCCTTCCTCATGGCGGAGCAGCGACTCGTGTATCTTCTTCTCCGCGGCGTCCACGGCCCGCTGGAGCCTCGCTGCGTCCGCGCCGCTGTCGCGCGGTATGACCGATACGAGCATAAGGCGGCGGGGCGAGGTTATGTCGATGTTGAACTGGAGCCCCTTGTTTATAAGCACGCCGAGCGGCATGCGCGGCGCGCCGTGTATCCACTCGTTGAGGAAACGCGTCCGCGCGCGCAGCTCCATATCCGTTTCCTCGGAGAGGACGCTTTCGAGAATCAATATCTCGGTCATCTTCTTGACGATGCCGGCATACCGCCTGACTTTTGCGGGCGGGCCTGATAGCAGCGTGACCGCGGCCGTCTCGCCGCGCACGCTCGCCGGAATGGCGATCCCTTCGAGCGCCCCCTCGAACTCTCCGTCGTACCTTATCTCAAGTTCCGAAAGGTTCTGCGCCGCGGCGAGCCTCGCGGCGCAGTCGGCCGTACCGGTCCTGCGCGGATCGCCGCTCGCCGCGACGCGCCCGTCGGTGTCGGCCACGCTCACAGTGACGCCCTCATCGTCTATAACCCCGCCTATAAGGCGCACGATGTCGGCCGCAAGCTTACCTAAAAAATACATCCCGCGTCACCGAAAATAAGATGTCAAGGCCGGAAAAGCGTTTACGGTGCGGATCTTCTAGTCGATGCGGAGATCCTTCGCCGAGCACGGGGTCCTGCTTGCCGCGGCGTAAAGCACGTGCATGCCGCTCGGCTTCCTCACGAGCTTATAGCCGACGGCGCCGGCCGCGAGCGCCCTGCGCTGACGTTCTATGTCGCGTATGGGGATCTGCATATGCCAGTGCGTCCACAGCGGGAACTCAGAGCGGAATTCTTTCTTTAGGACGTAGCGCAGATGCCCTCCGTAAATTTCGTTCAGCGCGACGATGCGGTAATTGCAATTTAGAACGTTCTGCAAGCTGAAAATATTGTGAGGCGACACCGTGGTGAGAATTGCGTCTCGGTGTGACGCGATGAGATTCTCCGCGTAATACTGGCTTAGAAACTGCACGTTATTGCCGCGGAACTCCCTATGAACGACGCAGAAGCCGGTGCATGCGGCGTTCTCCGCCTCGCCGGGCGGCAGCCCCATCCCATTAGCCGTATAGCGAACCCAATCCTCGCCGGTAATGGCGGTTCTTAGCGAAATCAGCCGTCCCTCGTGTTTGATGCCGACGGCGAGCCCTTCCGGGCCTAAATATCTCTCGATCTCTTCCCTGGAACTTGGAATAAAAATATCCTCGCTGAGTCCGTGCGCCACCTCGTCGTGAATCCTCACGGCGTCATCGGCTTCCTCTGGCGGAAGCAGCGACATGGTGCAGGGTACGACCGTCATGCTCCCGTCCTGCATATGCCTTCTTACGAAGATATTGACCGTCATGTTCGGATATTTCATCTGGACATTCCCCCTATCCCTGCGAAGGGCTTGATATAAATTCGTCGTAATTGTTTCGTTCAATGCTATTTATTATATCATTATTATACTATCTTAAAAAACGTGGAAAAACGTATTACTTGCGCACATTTGCGGCGCCGGAAAGAAAAATAATTTGCGCCTCCGTGATTGCGCAGGCGGCGAATTTCTGCTAGACTGTACCAGTCGCCGCGCGGAGGTGCGTTTCAGCTGGTGCTGGGCCCGGACTTCAAATCCGGTGAGAGTGGTTAGAAGCTGCTCTGGTAGGTTCGATTCCTACACGCCTCCGCCAAGTCATACCAACGGTTCAGAGCTTTTAGGCTTTGGGCCGTTTTTATTTTATATATCCCCCAAATTTCCGGTAGCATCTCGGTAGCAAAAAATTCATAATGCAGATTCCGCAACAGAATGACCTCTCCAAGTTTTTCATAAAAATAGAACTCCCGAACATCAGCAATATGTCATTCCTTATCCTATTTTAAAACGAATGCTTGTTTAGCAATCTCTGAATATGCCAACATAACAATGGAAAGAAAACCGGTTCTTGATAGCCGGTAAGAATTCGGTACGGAGGATTAGAAGCAATGGGAATACGTAATAAAAAGGAAGCTGCAGAGATGTTCAGTTCGGCGACGGAGAAGGAACGGCTGACCGAGGCGGAGACGGCGGGATATCTGCCATAGCGCCTATCACACTTCGAAAATGGAGTGAAAGCGAATACGCGGGGCGCGAGGCGGGAACGCCGCCGCCGTGTTTCAAGCGCGGCAGCAATTACTATTTAGACCATAAAATTCGTGACGTTCTATTGTAAATGGAACATATTCCTTTTGGGGGCGCATTCTTGTGCAGCCGGCTCTACTGCGCAGTAGGACATACAGATTGCTGCATCCGTAAACAAGGAACAAACAATTGAGACTTATCTTGACTATATAACGCCTGCGTTTCAGTCAGTTACTGCTCTTGCCGGAAACGTGCCGATCCAACATTACATAGGTTATACAAAGCAATTTACTTTTGCGGTAATTATTGGGAAATAAAAAAGGCAAAGAGAATTCTTCTGTACTATCGCGCGATATGATAAGAACATGAATCCTCGTGTCGAAGTATATATTTTCCATAAATGAATGTATGGAGAAAACATAACCCAGATCTACGTTCATGCTATTCTGAAACGTATAAGTGGCGAAAAAGGTGTACCTTTTTCGCCACCCAACATCGCTTTATAAAACGCGCCTAAATACATTAAACAACAGCCAAAAACATCGCTTGGCTTCTCCATATTATTACAACACCTTCTGTAAAAGTCAATCGTGTACTGGCGAAAAAGGTACGCATTATTCGCCACTTCGGGCGAGAGGGTACGTGACGATACGGAGGTGAGGCTGCGATGATAGATCTGTTCGAACACAATCAAACAGCATACGACAAAGCAGTCTCCATGCTCGCCGAACGCGGCAAAGCCGCAGTTGTGCACCCCACCGGCACCGGTAAATCCTTCATCGCCTTCAAGCTCGCGGAGGACAATCCATCGTCGCGCATACTCTGGCTCTCGCCGAGCGAATATATCTTTCGCACGCAGCTGGAGAACATTAAATCCGTCTGCGGCTATGAACCTTGCAACGTCGAATTCCGCACCTACGCCAAGCTCATGCAGTTTGATATGGAAGCAATCGACGAACTCAAGCCGTCGTACATAATCCTGGACGAATTCCACCGCGTAGGAGCCGAGATGTGGGGCAAAGGCGTTGAGAGATTATTCGACGCCTATCCAAACGTCCCCGTGCTTGGTCTCTCTGCTACAAGCATCCGCTACTTGGACAACCGCCGCGACATGGCCGACGAACTCTTCGACAGCAATGTCGCTTCCGAAATGACATTAGGCGAAGCCGTAGTCAGAGGCATACTAACGCCTCCCGAATACGTACTCTCTATCTACTCCTGCTCGAAGGACATAGAAAAATACCAGAGCCGCATCCGCAGGGCTAAGACAAAGGCAACCAGAGACGAAGCCCAGAAAAAGCTCGACGCACTCCGCCGTTCTTTAGAAAACGCGGAAGGCTTGGATGCGGTATTTGCCAAACATATAAAAGATAAACAAGGCAAATACATAGTCTTCTGCTCAAACGTAGAACACCTGCGCGAAACGGAGACGCATATCCACGAATGGTTCAAAGGAGTAGACAGTACTCCAGTAATCTACAAAGCCTACTCCGAAGACGCGGAATCATCAAAGGCATTTGACTCATTTAGGCAAGACGATACGGACCACTTAAAGCTATTGCTCTGTATCGACATGCTCAACGAAGGCATCCACGTAGACGGAGTATCGGGCGTAATACTCCTGCGTCCTACGGTATCTCCAATAGTCTATAAACAGCAGATAGGCAGAGCTTTATCCTCCGGTAAAAGCGGTAAAGATAAAAGTAAAGTACCCGTAATAATCGATATAGTAAACAACATAGAAAACTTGTACTCCATCTCAGCAGTACAGGAAGAGATGAACACAGCCATAAACTACTACAGAGGCACGGGACAGGAAGATAAAATAGTCAACGAGACATTCACCATAACAGATGAAACTAGGGACAGCAGGCAGCTCTTCTGCGAACTCGAAGAGACGTTATCCGCCAGCTGGGACTCCATGTATAAACTGGCAAAAGCCTACTACGAAAAGCACCACAACCTCGACATAGAAAGACGCTACGTAACCCCCGAAGGCTACGCCCTAGGCTCGTGGCTCAACACACAAAAACTGGTCAAAGCCGGAAAGATACACGGCGTACTCACGGAAGAAAGAATCCAGAAGCTGAACGCCATAGGAATGGACTGGCATAGCAAATACGACAAAGCGTGGGAAAAGTACTACGGCGCCTTATGCAAATACAAGTATGACAACGGCAACATCGATATAAATGCAAGGTATGTTACGCCTGACGGTATAGAACTCGGCGCATGGATATCGAACCTCCGCACCGCGAAAAACAACCTCCGCAGGGGCTATTATCTCACCGACGAGCGTATAACCATGCTCAATAAACTCGGCATGATCTGGGACAAGATAGACTTCCGGTGGGAAAAATACTACCAGGCCTGCGTCGAATACTACGAAAAACACAGGAACATCGACATCCCCGCCGGCTACACAACCGCTGAAGGGCTTCGTGTAGGCGCGTGGATCAGAAGAATACGCAAAGCCAGAGACGGAAGACTAAAAAACACGACGTCTCTCACACAAGAGCAGATACAGCGTCTTGATGCAATAGGCATGAACTGGCAGGACGCTTTTACCCGGCGCTGGGAATACGGTTACAGCAAAGCAAAGGAATACTACGCTGAATACGGCAATCTTGACGTACCGACCATGTATGTAACCGAAGATGGTTTCCCGCTAGGCAAATGGCTCAAGGGACATGTGCAGCCGGCCGACAAAACCGGAAGATCGTCTACCAAGCTTACGCCCGAACGTAAAGCAAAGCTTGATACTCTCGGCTTCAAATGGGAACAAGAAGACTCGTGGAGCAGACGCATCGCCGCGTGCAGAGAATACAAAGCCGAACACGGCGACCTCAACGTCCCGCAGCACTACGTGACGACCGACGGAATATGGCTAGGCAAATGGCTCTACGAATGCAGAAGGGCCTACCGCGGCGAATCTAATAACATAGTTAAAGTACTTACCCAAGACCAGATTCGCCAGCTTGAAACCCTTGGTATGGACTGGCGTACGCCCGCTGAAAAGGCATGGGAAGAAAAATATAAAGCAGCAACGGAAATGCTCATAAAGATGAAGCAAATAAACGATACGGCATCTTTAAAAGCGGAGTTTCCCCCAAGCCACAGCTTACGCCAGTGGCTCGTGAGACAGCGTTTTCTTATAAGACATGGGAAATTGTCACAGCAACAGGTATCAAAAATAGACATCTTAAATAAACAATATAGCTGTATTGTGAGATAAAAAATATGCATAACTATCAATATAAATTAAATAAATATTCTAACTATTTGAAGTTACAGCAATGTCCGCAGTTTCTTATTTTTTTGAGTGGCAATACATCGGCGTTACTCCCCTTATCGGTTAGGGAAAACTTTCAAGCGAACAGGTAAGCAAACTAAGCGCGCTGAACGCCATAGGCGCGAACATGAATACATATAAAACGAGACTTGATAGAAGAAATGTACGACAGATAGCAAACGGAACCAGACCGTTACAGGAGACATGAAGCAAAGATGAAGACAAAACCCGAAAAACGAATCCTACTATCATACCCGCACATGAGCGGAGACGAGCTGAGGCTCGTAAAAGACGCATTCGAATCCAACTGGATAGCGCCTCTCGGCCCGCATGTCGACGCATTTGAAAAAGAGACCGCGGCATACGCCGGAGTAAAATCGGCGCTTGCACTCTCCAGCGGGAGCGCCGCTATACACCTCGGCCTCAGGTTGCTCAACGTGCAGGCCGGAGATATAGTCTTCTGCTCCACACTGACCTTCATAGCTTCGGTAGCTCCGGCTATGTACCAGAACGCCGTCCCCGTCTTCATCGACTCAGACGAAGAGACATGGAATATGTCGCCCACAGCACTTCAGAAAGCCTTCGACGACGCTGAAAAAACAGGCAGAATGCCCAAATGCGTTATAGTCGCCGAACTCTACGGGCAGCCGCCCAAAATAGACGAGATACAAAAAATCTGCGCCAAATACAGCGTTCCTATACTCGAAGACTCCGCCGAAGCGTTGGGCGCCACATACGACGGCAAAAAATGCGGCTCCTTCGGCAAAGTAGGAGTCTACTCATACAACGGCAACAAAATAATAACCACATCAGGCGGAGGAATGCTCCTCTCCGACGACGAAGAATACATAGAAAAAGCCAGATTCTGGTCCACCCAGGCCAGAGACAAAGCGCCGTGGTACGAACACACCGAAATAGGCTACAACTACAGGATGAGCAACATCCTCGCCGCCATAGGCAGAGGCCAGATGCTCCATCTTGAAGAACGCATAAACAGAAGAAGAGCCATATACAGCAAATACAAACAGGAACTTGAAAAAATCCCCGGCATAACCCTGATGCCCGAGACGCCGAAAGCCCGTTCCATCCAATGGCTCACAGCTATAACGATAGACAAAGAAATAACAGGCAAAACATTCATGGACGTGCTCAACTACCTGAACGAACAGAACATAGAAACACGTCCCGTCTGGAAACCCATGCACCTCCAGCCGTACTTCAAGCAGATGAACGCTAAATACTTCACTCACGGAGACGGAGAAAACGGCAGCGTATCAGACAGGCTCTTCAACACAGGTCTATGCCTGCCGTCGGCTTCCGCCATGATAGACGATGAGCAGGACTACGTGATTGAAGCGCTGAAAAGATATCTGTCGGCATAGACATAAGCGTAAAAGAAACTAGAAGATTAGAAGCGGGTAGGACAGTAAACAAAATGAGACAGAAACACATACCTTACGGACCATACGAGAGATACCTCAAAAGGCCATTGGATATATTCCTGGCCCTTCTTACGATTGTACTCTTTTGGTGGCTCTATCTCATCATAGCTGTATTAGTCCGCATAAACCTCGGCAGTCCTATCATCTTTACGCAGGAGCGCATCGGTAAAGACGAGAAAATATTCAGGATATATAAATTCCGGACGATGACCGACGCTAAAGATAAAAACGGCAAGCTTCTGCCGGACGCGGAACGCATGACCAAACTCGGTAAATGGCTTAGAAGCACCAGCCTTGACGAGATCCTCCAGGCCTTCAACATCCTGGAAGGAACCTGTTCATGGATAGGCCCGCGCCCGCTCCTTGCTTCCTATCTGGATAAATTCAACGAAATCCAGAGACACCGTCACGATGTCCGTCCAGGGCTTATAGGCTTCACAAAAATGGGCCGCCACGCCACTTCATGGGAAAAACAGTTCGAATGGGACGTCTGGTACGCCGGACATATCACGCTGTTTGAAGATATAAAAATCATATTCCGCGCAATCCCCAACGTCTTAAGCGGCTTCATTACTATCTCATCGCCTGACAGGGAAGCATTCACAGGCAGTGTTCATACCGGACAAACGATAGAATCCGGCTCTGCCGGCAGCGGCACTGACAACAACACTGCCGTCAGAGCGAAAAAGAACAGTGAAAAAGAAAAAGAACTTTACGCGGCAGCGCAGGGAGAACAGAGATGAACGTCCTGATAATAGCTCCGCACCCGGATGACGAAATACTGGGATGCGGTGGAACAATCGCAAAACATACGGCAGCGTGGAACCAGGTATACGTCTGCATCGTGACAAGAGGAAAACTTCCTCTATTCAACGACGAAGGTGTGAAAATTGTTAGGGAAGAATGTTCAGCTGCCCATAAATATTTAGGGGTAAAAGAAACCATCTTCCTTGACTTCCCCGCCGCCATGCTCGAAGAAGTCCCAAGGCACGAGCTCAACGACAGCCTCTGTAAAGTCGTACAGCGTATAAAGCCGGAAGAAGTGTATATCCCCCACAGGGGCGACATGCAGCTCGACCACAAGATGATAGTCGACGCCGCCATGGTTGCCCTGCGTCCCAAATACGAACACGTGGCAAAAAGGATATACGCTTATGAGACGTTGTCGGAGACAGGATGGGATATCCCTAACACCGTCAACGAATTCATTCCGACGGTCTATAACGACATAAGCGGTTATTTGGATCAGAAATTACAGGCGATGCGGTTCTATCAGTCCCAGCTTGCGCCGTATCCAAATCCGAGATCAATTGAAAGCCTTGAAGCTCTTGCGAAATACAGAGGATCGACGGTCAACAAGAGAGCCGCGGAAGCCTTCTCTCTGATCCGTGAAATACGCTGACACAAACAGAGGCAAAATAGAAAGGTTGAACGCATATGTTTAAACTGAGCGAGCTTATAGAATTTCTCAAAGAAAAACAGCTGCTTATAGGCGAAGTCAAGACAGACGGAGATAAGGAAATAAAACGTTTCGCTTCCTTGCTGCATCCGTCAGCCGACGCGCTATGCTGGTCGCAGAAAACGCTTTCGCCGGACACCATTCCCAACGCGGCTGTGCTCCTCTGTCAGCCTGAGCAGGAACATGACCCTAACCTAGACACTGTAATGATTCACGTGCAGGATCCGAGACGGGTATTCGGGACCGTCGCCTATCATTTCAACCGAAGGATAAGAAAAACGGGCATCTATGATAAAGCGGTGATAAGCCCGACAGCGGTCATAGGGGAGAACGTCTACATAGGCCCCTATACGGTAATAGAAGACGGATGCCGTATAGGCGACGGAACAATAATAGACGCCAACGTGACCATATACCACGACGTGACCATAGGCAAAAACTGCCATATATGGGCCGGAGCAGTAATCGGAGCTGACGGCCACGGTTATTTCCTCGATGACGGCAACCTCTGGCAGCATGTCGTACACATGGGAAACGTCGTCATCGGAGACAACGTGGAAATAAAAGCCAACAGCTGCGTAGACCGTGGAGTGCTTGACGACACTACCATTGGAGACAATACGAAGATAGATAATCTGGTTCAGGTGGCTCATAACGTAGTTATCGGGAAGAATACTTTTATCGCCGGAGGAACTCAAATAGGAGGAAGCTGCGTTGTCGGTGACAACTGCTGGCTTGGCTCTTCTTGCGTGATAAAGAACGGGGCGAAAGTCGCAGACGAAGTACGCGTCTGCATCAACTCAGTAGTCGTCAGGGACATAAAACGTACCAACGCCACAGTCTACGGCGATCCCGCAAGATATATATTCCCGTACTACATGGGTAAAGAGAGCAAACTCTAATCCGCTTTGACCGTGGACGGTGGCAAGAAGATATGACAAATATAAAAAATCTAGTCATATACGGAGCAGGAGGACTTGGGAGAGAAATCCTGTCGCTGATACGCCGCGACTATGCTGACGAGTGGCGGGTAGTTGGTTTTATCGTCGATTGCGACGACAGACCAGACATGGTTGAAGGTATTCCTGTGTTTTCTCCTGAATATCTTAAAACGGCCGACTTGGCGGTAGTTTTCGGTTTTACAGATACACGCCAGAAAAATAAACGGCTGACCCAACTAGAATGTTATAGAAATTTATCTTTTCCTAACATCCTGTCCAAACATGCAATCATCAATAAAGACTGCAAATTGGGAAAAGGCATCGTTGTTACGGACTTTTGCAGCATTTCTACTAAAGCCGTTATTGAAGATGGCGTATTCCTTAATGTGGGCACGGTTATTGGGCATGACGTAGTGATAGGTAAAGCATGCTCAATTATGCCGCAATGCGCCGTTTCTGGATTTGTCAAAGTTGGGTGCGAAACGTTCATAGGCGCACACAGTTTTGTTCTGCAGGGAAAAACCATTGGCAATAGCGTAACTATAGCGGCTGGCACCGTAGTTTGCAGGGATGTCTGCGATGGCGGAATGGCAATGGGCAGCCCTGCGAAAGTGCTCAAATGTAAGTAACACAATAAACTTGCTGAATAAAAATTGTATATATGATACAGAAGAGAGGATATCTAATTATGATGGACACCAAACAATTCATAGAAGAACTGGCAGAAATACTGGAAGCCGACCCCACGACGCTGACCCTTGACTCGGATTTCCGTGAGTCCGCGGACTACTGGTCGTCGCTCACTGGATTCAGCATCCTCATCTTCATGCAGGACAGATGCGGAGTAAACGTCCCCGTGGACGATTTCCTTGAAATGCACACCGTCGGGGACCTGTATAAGGCCGCCTCAAAAGAAGGCGAATAGAGATGGAAACAAAGGTCATAGCTGTAGCGTCGGATATTCTCGGGTATTCGGCAGACGCATCGTCTTCGCTCTCCGACGCCGGCTCGCTGAAAATCCTTCAGATAATCATGGCTCTGGACGAAGAAGGAATATCCGTGCCGCTCGAGAAAATCGCGAAAGTCAAATCGGTGGGCGACATAATCGCCTTTGCAGAGGTGGAATAGAATGCCGGACTTCGCCCTTGCGCAAGTCGATAACGTAAGGATAGCGGGACTAGCCGCCTGTCTGCCGTCTCACTCCGTATCAAACAAAGAAGCCGGGGCGGAGCTTTACGGAGACGAAATAGACGGAGTCATCAAGACTACCGGAGTAGCGGAAAGGCGAACCTCGCCCGAAGGCGAAGTCACGGCCCTCGACCTGTGCGTCAAAGCGGCTGAGCGTCTCTTCGAACATTCCGGTTACGACAAAGAGAAAATCGGCGGAGTGATATTCGTCACATCGTCGCCGGACTTCCTCATGCCCAACAACGCGACCTCTGCGCAGCACAGGCTCGGCCTCTCAAACGCACTCGCCGCCTTTGACATAAACCTCGCATGCTCCGGCTATGTCTACGGCCTGTGGAATGCCGCTATGGCGGCGAACTCGATGCGCAAACCCGTCCTGCTCCTTGACGGCGAGACCAACAGCCACTTCGCCTCGCCCAAAGACAGAGCCACCGCCGTCCTCTTCGGAGACGCGGGAACCGCTACGCTAGTAGAGCCGTGCGAAAACGCTTTGCTGTGGACCTTCGCTTTTGAAACTGACGGAAGCAAGCGCGACGCGCTCATCATCCCCGAAGGCGGCTACAGAAACAGAGTAAACGCACACAGCGCCGAATACAGAGAATATCCCGACGGAGGAATCCGCCGCGGCATAGACATGAAAATGGACGGCATGGAAGTATTCAACTTCGTCGTGCGCTCAGTCCCCAAGTGCCTCGACTTCCTAATGCAGGAAACGAAAACGGCGCCTGACGGCTACGATGTGCTTGCCCTCCACCAGGCGAACCTCTTCATGATCCGCCAGGTTGCAAAGAAAATGAAATTCCCGATGGACAAAGTGCCGACGACAATACAGAAATACGGCAACTCAAGCTCAGCGACGATCCCTGTGACGCTCGCCTCCGAGCTTCACGAAAGAATAGAAACGGAAAGCCTGAAAGTACTGGCGTCCGGTTTCGGAGCGGGACTCTCGCTCGCCTCCGTATCGATGGAACTAGGTCCGTGCCGCTGCCCCGGAGTGGTCGAATATGAATGCTGACAATAACAGCAAAAAAATACTCATAGCCGGAGCGTCGAAAGGCATCGGCTTCGCGACGGCGGAAATGCTGCTTGCCAGAGGCTATAAAGTCATAGCTGCCGCTAGAAACGTCGAGGCCATGACCGAAAAATACAAACGGTACGGCGGCGGCGTGGAGATATACGGATGTGACTTCTCGGACACGGAGGCTATAGCCGCATTCGCTGAAAAGGTAAATCAGGAATCCGGCCCGATCTCCGGAATGGTATACACGGCTGGAGCCCAGCTCACCATGCCGATATCCATGAACAAGCCTGACAAAGTGAAAGAGCTTTTTACGCTCAACACCTTTGCGCCGATAGAGCTGATACGCTGCTTCTCGAAAAAGAAAATGATAAGCGAAAACGGCGCTTCGTTCGTACTTATTTCGTCTCTGTCGGCACACGAAGGCTCTGTCGGCCAGTCGTTGTACGGTGCAACAAAAGGAGCTATTGAAGGATTCCTTGCTCCCGCCGCCGCAGAGCTGGTATCAAGAGGAATACGTCTGAACATAGTCGTTCCCGGCATGATAAAGACTGAAATGTCTGAGAGCTTTATGAAAAATTTATCCTATGACAGAAAAGAACAGTTTGAAGCGACGTACCCGCTCGGCCTGGGCAAACCGGAAGACGCAGCCTCTTTGATCGTCTGGCTTCTCTCCGACGAAAGCAGATGGGCGACGGGTCAGTCCTACATAATAGACGGCGGACACATGATAAGAGGATAAGGGCTAGAAAAATGCTTGCTCTGCTTTCGAACGTCACAATAGATTCTTTGGCCCAGACCGCAGCCAAACTCACCGGAGAAGAAATCTACACCTCTTCCGGCTACAACACGTGGGTGCAGGAACTGCTTTCCGCGTCCTTCGGCGGCACTATACCCGAATGCGTATTCCTTATTCTCGACGGCACGCAGCTCATGGGCGACGCTTTCCCGACAGACTGGCCTTCAGCCAAAGAAACATTGGACGAAGCACTCTCCGTGATCATCGGCTTTGCTTCGTCCCATAAAGATATTCCTATATTCGTATCTTCTCTTGACATTCCTCAAAAGAAGATACAGCCGTACATATCGGCAAGGATAGAGCATAAGGCCGAATCCTACTGGCTCGACGCGCTTGAAGAAAACGGAATACCAGTACTGGACATTAAGGAACTGGCCACAAATATAGGCCGCGACAAATTCTACAGCTCCCGTATGTGGTACTTGGGAAGCATCCCTTACTCCATGACCGGAGAAAAAGCGATAGCCGATGAAATATCAAACGCAGTGAACTCCATCAAAGGACGCAGAGCCAAATGCATAGTGCTCGACCTCGACAACACGCTCTGGGGCGGAGTCATAGGAGAAGACGGGGTAGGCGGTATAGAACTCTCCACAACGAAAGAAGGCTCGCGCTACCGCGACTTCCAGAAAAGAATAAAAGATATAAAAGAAGAAGGCGCGATACTCGCGGTAGTCTCCAAAAACAATCCGGAAGACGCGATGGACGGGATAAACAACCATCCCGACATGATACTGCGCGAAAAAGACTTCGTAGCCGTAAAAGCCAACTGGGAGCCCAAGCCGGTCAACATAGACGAACTGGCAAAAGAGCTCAACATCGGCCTAGATTCGTTCGTATTCATAGACGACAACCCGATAGAAAGAGAAGCGGTAAAAACGGCTCTGCCGCAGGTAATCGTGCCTGAATTCCCGAAAGACACCGCAAACCTTGAAAAATTCGCCATAGAGATATGGAAGAAATACTTCCCGACGCTGAAACTCACGAAAGAAGACACGCAGAAGACGGAGCAATACCGGATAGAGCACAAACGCTCGGAACTTAAAAAAGAGGCTCCATCCATAGAAGAGTACCTTAAGACGCTGGAAATGAAACTCACCATACGAGAGATAACCGAAGAAGACATCCCGCGCGCGGCGCAGCTTACGCAGAAAACCAACCAGTTCAACCTAACGGCGCGGAGATACACCGAAAGCGACATCCGCAGGATGAAAGAAGACGGCAGCCACAAAATCTGGATAGGCGAACTGGAAGACAAATTCGGCAGCTA